>JBAXOA010000222.1:0-3610 GCA_037133495.1 Mariniphaga sp.
CTGCCACTTTTGTTGAAAAAGTAATTGAAAAGGAAAAACCGGATGGTATTCTGCTGGCTTTCGGCGGACAAACGGCACTTAATTGTGGTGTGGATCTTTTCAGGCAGGGAATATTGGAAAAGCACAATATTAAAGTTGTCGGGACGCCCGTTCAGTCGATCATCAATACCGAAGACCGTCAGATTTTTTCGGATATCCTTCATGAAATCGATGTTCTAACCCCCAGAAGTGTGGCATGCGACAACATCGAAAAAGCACGGGAAGCTGCAAAAAAACTTGGTTTTCCGTTGATTATCAGGGCAGCGTACACCCTTGGCGGGCTAGGTTCCGGATTCTGTTCGAACGAAGAAGAGCTGAATAAACTGGCTGAAAATGCTTTCAGCTATTCTCCTCAAATTCTGGTTGAAGAATCGATTAAAGGCTGGAAAGAAGTTGAATATGAAGTTGTTCGTGATATTTACGACAATTGCATCACGGTCTGTAACATGGAAAACTTCGACCCGCTTGGGATCCATACCGGTGAGTCAATTGTGGTAGCGCCTTCGCAAACATTATCAAACGATGAATACCATAAACTCCGCTCACTCTCCATTAAAATCATCCGTAAAATCGGAGTTATCGGTGAATGTAATGTTCAGTTTGCCCTCGATCCTCATTCCGAGGACTACCGGGTTATCGAAGTTAACGCCCGCCTTTCAAGATCGTCGGCGCTGGCATCTAAGGCAACAGGATATCCGCTTGCTTTTGTAGCTGCAAAACTCGGCCTTGGATATGGCCTTCATGAGCTCAAAAATTCGGTTACCAAAGTTACCACCGCATGTTTTGAACCAGCCCTCGATTATGTCGTCGTAAAAATCCCGCGCTGGGACCTGAATAAATTTGTCGGAGTTTCGAAAACGCTTGGTTCAAGCATGAAATCGGTTGGTGAAATCATGGCTATTGGCCGTTCATTCGAAGAGGCAATACAAAAAGGAATCCGGATGGTTGGAGCCGGTATGCATGGGTTCGTTGGGAATCGTGGCGAAATGGAGATTGACAATATCGATGATGAGTTAAAGAATCCAACAGACCGACGTATTTTCGCAATTGCGGAAGCGATGTACAAAGGATATTCGGTAGATAAAATCTGGGAAATCACACGTATCGACAAATGGTTTCTTCAAAAACTTCACAACATCTTTGAACTTCGCAATCGTTTGACCGGATACAACTCGATCGAAGAATTGCCTTTAGAAATGCTGCTGCTTGCTAAAAAACAAGGCTATTCTGATTTTCAGCTTGCCAGACTGGTAATAAAAAGCAAGGATCAGTTCATTCACGAAGACAGTCTGAAAATCAGGGCTTATCGTAAAAAATCAGGTATTATTCCTTTTGTCAAACAAATCGATACACTTGCAGGAGAGTACCCTGCCTTAACCAATTACCTCTACATCACATATAACGGATCGGAGCACGATGTGGACTTTCAACATGACAATAAGTCTGTAATTGTTTTAGGCTCAGGTGCTTATAGAATTGGGTCTTCGGTAGAATTCGACTGGTGCTCGGTTAACGCGGTGAGTACAATCCGCAAAGAGGGATTTCGCTCCATCATGATTAACTATAATCCGGAAACAGTCTCAACCGATTACGATACTTGTGACCGGCTCTATTTCGATGAGTTGACACTCGAAAGGGTGCTCGATATCTGCGATCTTGAACAGCCGCTAGGAACTGTTCTCTCTATGGGAGGACAAATTCCCAACAATCTGGCCATGAAATTACATCAGCAGGGAGTTCCTATCCTTGGAACCACAGCGGAGAAAATAGATAACGCAGAAGACCGCAATAAATTTTCAGCTATGCTTGACCGGCTCGATGTCGATCAGCCCCGCTGGAGTCAGCTTACTACGATTGAAGATATCAACAGGTTTGTTGATGAGGTGGGATTTCCGGTATTGATCCGCCCCTCCTATGTCCTTTCGGGTGCTGCCATGAACGTAGTTTCGAACAAAGATCAGCTGCATCATTTTCTTACCCTTGCAACGAAGGTTTCGAAAGAACATCCGGTTGTTGTTTCCGAATTTATCGAAAACGCCAAAGAGATTGAGGTCGATGCAGTTGCCAAAGACGGGGAGATTGTTGCTTATGCGATTTCAGAACATGTCGAATTCGCCGGTGTTCACTCAGGAGATGCAACCATAGTATTTCCGCCTCAAAAGCTTTATATTGAAACGATCAGAAGAGTTAAGAAAATCTCGCGTAAAATTGCGCAGGCACTTGAAATTACCGGCCCTTTCAATATCCAGTATCTTGCCAAAGACAATGATATCAAAGTGATAGAATGTAATTTAAGGGCTTCCAGATCTTTTCCTTTCGTATCAAAGGTGCTTAAAACAAATCTGATTGAGATTGCCACCAAGGCGATGCTCAATGTTCCCTTTGAAAAGCCTGACAAATCACTTTTCGAACTTGATTATGTTGGAGTTAAAGCTCCCCAGTTTTCATTTCACCGGTTGCTCAATGCCGACCCTGTCAGTGGAGTCGACATGGCTTCGACGGGTGAGGTAGCATGTATCGGCGAAAATTTTTACGAGGCACTTCTTAAATCGATGCTGTCAGTTGGGTACCGCATACCGAAAAAGACAATTCTTATCTCTTCGGGACCTACACGCGGCAAAGTTGAATTGCTTGAAAGTGCCCGTATGCTGAAAGATCGTGGCTTTACGATTTATGCCACCGGTGGGACACATCATTTCTTTCAGGAGAATGGCATTGAAACCGAGCAGGTATTCTGGCCTGATGAAGACAAACAGCCCAACACCCTCGATTTGATAAAAAACCGCAAAGTTGAGATGGTAATCAATATTCCCAAAGATCATACAACCAGAGAAATATCGAACGGTTACAGAATCCGCAGGAGTGCTATTGATTTCAATATTCCACTGATAACAAATGCAAGAGTGGCCAGTGCGTTTATTTACGGCATCTGCAAAATCGAGTTGAATGATATTTCGATCAAAGCATGGAATGAATACAAGTAGCATTTAGTGAAAGTCTGAAATTCAGGAACAGATAATTCCCTGTATTTCAGACTTTCTGCTTTCAATCATCAAAGAGCTTAATAACCATCTCAAATCCGGCATCAAAGCAACAGCAACCATTAACAAATACGGCCGTAATGGCCTCGACGATGCAATAACAGACATTGCCCGCTTTAATAAAAAAGTGTACAGGTAACTTGTTGTCAATAAATTTTATCTTTGACATACTGATAATCACAACATAAAAGTGTTTTTAAAAACACTTTTATGTTGTGATCGGCTTTCAATTTTCATCTTTGACATACAGATAATCAACAAAAAACTCAATGAAAAAGGAATCAAAACAGAACACAAAGCCCAACCAGTCAACGCAGAGTTCATCGAAAGCAAAGACTACGTTGGAATCCTTAATGGAGAGTGGAATAACAATAGGAACAAAAACGGGAGCGATATTAATGCCTTTATCGAAAATGCAAAAAAAAAGCATGAAAAAATAGCTGATAGAAAGAAGAATGTACGATTTTCTAAAGAAGGGGAGTGTAATCTGAACTCTGTCTGATCATTTTTTGTTGGTAGCTCAAATCTAC
>JBAXOA010000223.1:0-3559 GCA_037133495.1 Mariniphaga sp.
CAAAGCCCGGTGATTATTGAGCCACCGACAAAAAATACGGTGTATAAACTCGAAGTAACGGATCGTGCCGGGTGCATGAACAGCAGTCAGGTAACTTATCAGTCGATTGTAACGAAGGCAAAGTTTTCATGGAAAACAAATCAAAAATCTGATCCCGGCTATTCGAATCCTGAAGCCCCGTTGGAAGTCGATTTTGTGAATGAATCGGAGAATGGTGATCCGGAAAAATATGAGTGGTTTCTTTTTAAAGATAAGACTCAAATTGAGCTGGAAGCAAAGGCCGGAGGTAAGATCGATTCCATCATGGAGCGGATTTACCTCCAAACTCCCGTTTTTACTTATGAGAATTCAGGAAGATATATGGTAAAACTTGTTGCCGCCAAACAGAGCCCGGGGTATACTTGCCGCGATACTTTTTACCTCAAGGACTACATCGTTGTAGATACTTCGCTGGTGAAGGTGGCGCCTGCCTTTACTCCTAATGGCGATGGGGTTAACGATGTATTGATCATCAAAACGAGATCGCTTCAATCACTTGATTTTCAGGTCTTTAACCGCTGGGGACGTAGTGTTCATCATTTCAATAAATCAGGTTATATCCCTGCTGATTCAGAGCTGGCTGCGTGGGATGGTAAGGTGAGTAATAAGCCATCGACTCCCGGCGTCTATTTTTATGTTGTAAATGCACTTGGACGTGATGGTGAACGACGACGAAAAAAGGGATTTGTTCAATTGGTCTGGTGAGGAAAAAAGGCAGAAGTCAGGTAATTGTCAATTAATAATGTTCATTGAAAATTACTAATTGTCAATTACTTACGTTGCCGGCTTTTATTCAAAATAATTATGTAGAACAAAGAATGATTAAAGAATGAGTGATAATATAGATAAATTCCGGGAGTTGCTTTCAAAAAATACAGAGTGGCCTTTGCTCTATTATTTTAAGTTTATTATTCATAATAACCAGCAAAAACTCGATCAGGTAAGGGATCTTTTTGGAGATCCGTCGGCAATAACCTACAATACATCGAAGGATATCAAATTTATAAGCCTGTCCTGCAAACAGCTTATGCCTGATGCCGACTCTATTATTGACATTTACAGGAAAGCCAGTCTGGTTGACGGATTAATAGCGCTTTAGCATTTTTACACCTTTAAAATAAACATAAAACTTCTAATCCATTTCTGTTGTAATGACCAGATTATCTAAGCTTTCGCTGCCTTTTATTTTGCTTTTAGTGGCTTGGCAGTTCACTTTTGCTCAGAGCCTGACTGAGCGTATTAAAAATTTGCCTGGAATTATTTCCGTCGAAAAGATGGATGCGAATCCATTTTTTACTGAGGCGATGATTATCATGGTAAAGCAACCGCTCGATCATCTTCATCCCGAATCCGGAACCTTCCCGCAAAGGGTTATTCTTTCCAATTTAGCTTTCGACAAACCGGTCGTTTTCGTCACTGAAGGCTATGGTGGCGACTATGGCGCTACTTCCAAATACCTGAACGAACTTTGTCCGCTGCTCAACGCCAATCAGTTATTTGTCGAACATCGTTTCTTCGGTCTGTCGGTTCCTGATTCAATCGACTGGAAATACCTGACTGTAGAAAATGCTGCCGCTGATCATCATCACATTGTTGAATTATTGAAACCTTTGTATTCTAAAAAATGGATCAGTACCGGAATCAGCAAGGGGGGAGAGACAGTCCTTTATCACCGGGCACTCTATCCGAACGACGTCGAAATATCAGTTCCTTATGTTGCACCGCTTAATTTTTCTGTCGAGGAAAAACGACACGATCAATTCATCCGGCATAAGACAGGAACTGCCTCCGAACGCCGTAAAGTGGCTAGCTGTCAGAAAGAATTTTTAAAGCGGAAGCATCAGCTAATGCCTCTTTTTGAAAAGTATTGCGAAGAGAAGAAATTTATATTCAGAACCAAAATCAGTGAGATTTACGATTATTGTGTTCTCGAATATGCTTTTTCTTTCTGGCAATGGGGGAGGTCAGCCACCGAAATACCTCTGTCCAATGGAAGTGATCAGGAATTTTTCAATCACCTGATCAAAATTTGTTCGCCTAATTATTTTGACATAGAGAGTGGAAAATCGACTTTTCCGTTTTTTGTGCAGGCACTGAAACAATTGGGTTATTATGGCTATAATCCGAAACCATTTAAGGGGTTGATGGAATTAACTGATACAAAGGGGTATATACAAAAATTGTTCATGCCTCCTTCGACTGATTTTACTTATAATCCTGCGATGAGCTTGCTGGTTAAAAGATATTTAGAAAACGATGCGGATCATATTTTACTTATCTATGGTGGAGTTGATCCATGGAGTGCTTCAGCTGCCGATACACGGGGCAACAAAAAAATTCTTAAAATAGTTCAGTCCCGGGGAAGTCATCGCACACGGATTGGAACACTTCCTGAGTATCAGCGGAAACTTGCAATGAAAACACTGGATAAATGGCTATTGTAAATTGAATAATAGGAAAACTTTTTCTTTTGGGTCTATCGCCTTCGAATATTACTATTCATTTTTAGGCTTCTTTCTTAAACTTTTTAGGTCTTTCTCATGTTTAACAGATGATCTAAAATTAATGGCGATGAAGAAAAAAATTGGAGTAATCGGTTCAGGATCTGTTGGACAGACTCTGGCCACCGGCTTTTTAAATAAAGGTTATCAGGTAATGATTGGAAGTCGCGATCTGAAAAAATTAGAAGAGTGGAAATCACAGTCCGGTGCCAACGGATCAACAGGATCATTTGCTGAAGCGGCTCAGTTTGGAGAGATTCTGGTACTTGCAACCAAGGGTTCTGCGGCACAGAATGCTTTGGAAATGATTGACGAAACCTACCTGTCTGGAAAAACAATTATTGATACAACCAATCCAATTGCGGATTTACCTCCCCAAAATGGAGTTCTCAGTTTCTTTACATCACTTGATAACTCATTAATGGAGAGGCTCCAGAAAGAGTTTCCATCGGCCAATTTTGTCAAGGCATTTAACAGCATCGGCAGCAGCCTAATGATTAACCCCGATTTTGGAGGTGAAAAGCCAACTATGTTCATATGCGGAAATAGTGTGCAAGCCAAAACTGAGGTCATCGAAATCTGTTCACTGTTTGTATTCGAACCATCAGATATGGGTTCCGCGGAGGCGGCCAGAGCTATCGAACCGCTTTGTATGCTTTGGTGCATCCCGGGTTTTAGGGAAAATAGCTGGAGTCATGCATTTCGGTTGCTAAAGCACTGAAATTATATTTTTTACATAAATGCATTTTTATTTTCCGGAAGGATTTCATGTCTGCAAAAACATGAGGCGGGTAGCATATTTACCATTCTAAGGTAGTCGTATCCGATTTAATAATTGATAGATGTACCAATTGTAATTGACCATTTATCATTCAATGTCGTTTAGTTAAGCCCGAAGGGCTGCAATCTCAATAACCACTGGTGTAACCAGTGGTAAAAGCGACTAAAAACACAAGAGCCCTGCAAGGGTTCAACCCCTATGTTTGTGCCATATGACATTATATTGATTAAAGATATCT
>JBAXOA010000224.1:0-3546 GCA_037133495.1 Mariniphaga sp.
ATGCTTATTCTGCCTGTTCCGTCTGCAGTCCTTCGCGGGCCACCATTCTCACCGGGCAATACACTTCAAGGCACGACATCACCAATTTTATTGGCGCCGCCTCGGGAGAAGAGTGGAGGAACGCAAATCGTTTTTCAAAGCTGTTACCTCCCGAATATGCCCATAATCTGGCGGCCGGCACAACTACAATCGCTAAGGTGCTGCATCAGAATGGGTATAAAACATTTTTTGCCGGGAAATGGCACCTGGGGAGCCAGGGTTCTTATCCTGAGGATCATGGATTCGATATCAATGTCGGCGGTTACGAAGCCGGCAGTCCGGCAAGGGGTTATTTTTCGCCATACAAAAATCCCAAATTAGCGGATGGACCGGCTGGTGAAGATCTCTCTATCCGTCTGGCAAAAGAGACTGCAGGTTTTATAAAGGAGCAAACAGCAAAAAACAAAAACCAGCCATTTTTGGCTTATCTCTCCTTTTATGCCGTTCATTCCCCGATTCAGACCACCCGGGAACGATGGCTTTACTTCAGAGATAAAGCTGAAAAACACGGCATAGCAAATTCCGGTTTCATTTTTGACCGGACGTTGCCCGTGCGTCAGGTCCAGGATAACCCAGTATATGCTGGATTAGTTCAGCAAATGGATGATGCCATCGGTATTGTACTGAATCAACTCAAAGCTTCGGGCCTCGATAAAAATACGATGGTCATTTTCACTGCCGATAATGGCGGGGTCTCGTCCGGCGATGCATTCTCAACCTCAAATCTGCCGCTCCGTGGCGGGAAGGGGCGTCAGTGGGAAGGGGGAACCAGGGTCCCTTTGATCATCCGGTGTCCGGGTGCAGGGGAAGATAAAACCTGCGATGTCCCTGTTATGGGGATCGATTACTTCCCTACCATATTGGAATATGCGGGGTTAAGTTTGAATTCTCAAAAGCCAGTCGACGGAGTGAGCATCCTTCCCCTGGTAAAAAATCAGAAAATTGATAAAAGGTTGCTTTACTGGCACTATCCCCATTATGGTAATCAGGGAGGTGAACCTTCATCTACAATTCTGGATGGCGACTGGAAGTTAATCTTCTACCATGAAGATAGAAGGAACGAACTCTATAATTTAAAAATTGACGAGACGGAATCCGAACCTTTGAATGCACAATATCCTGATAAGGTTATGGACTTAAGGTCTAAGCTGGACAGTTGGCTACGGGAGGTAAAGGCAAAGATGCCAATGGCCGATCCGCTTTACGATCCAATTAAAGAACATCAGTTCAAGGAACGAAACAGAACTACAACATTGCAAAACGTTGAAAAAACCAGGATAATGATGTTGTCGAAAGATTATCAGCCCAATAAAGACTGGTGGGGAAGCAAAATCACAAATGATTAAAAAACCTTTTATAAGATCCACATGAAAAAACACACATTCTTCAAATTATTGTTTTGCCTGTTGCCTTTTATAAGCTCAGCACTTTATGCACAGCAAAAAATTGATACATTAAGGTATCAGCCCTTTGTATGGAAGTCGGAAGTCCCTTCTGACAGCCCGTTTAAGTTGTCCAAAGAATTGACAAATATAAAGTTCCTTGGACTGAAAAGCGGTTTCCATTGTGGCGACACCTGGTATCCGACCTGGGCTGCAGATGGCAATCTCTACTCCCCATGGACCGATGGCACTACAAATGGCGTCAATTCATGGTCAAGCGGATTTTTTAATAATGGCGAGGCGAACGGTGATGGCAATGTGACCCGTAAAGCCACCACCGGACAGGCCGTAATTCGTGGCGATGACCCTATGAATCTGAAAGTTGAAGTGCTTGGGTTGTCGCAAGCCGATCCTTATCCCTATGGTGGCCGGTATCCTTGCGGCAGTCTGGTCTACAATGGAATATGGTATTACAGCACCTATTGTCTGTCGCCCTATGGTATTACCCAATATGGTGACAAAAGCTATAACTGGCCACAGCTAGGACCAGTGGTTGGATTCCGGCACTCGACTGATTTTGGGAAAAGCTGGATCGAAACTAAGCATAAACCTTCGAAACCGCTTTTTAATGAGACAGGACTAGGTGGTTATCCGGTAAAAATCGGGACTCCTCATTTTGTCGATTTTGGTAAAAATATGGAGTATTCTCCCGATGGAAAGGCATACCTGGTTGCGCATGGGTCGGACTTGAGCGTCGCTCAAAGTTCATTTTATCACAACAGCTGGATAACGGGCGATCAGATCTATCTTCTGCGAGTTACTCCCTCTGTGGAAAATATGAATGATATGTCGAAATATGAATATTATTCGGGAAAAAATACTCAGGGAGAGCCGGTCTGGACAAATGATTTTCAAAAAATCAAGCCATTACTTGAATGGCGCGAAAACATGGGATGCGTAACCGTTACCTATAATGCCCCTTTAAAGAAATACCTGATGTGCGTGACTGACGGGGGAAATACCTGCGCTAAAATGAGTACTTATATTCTCGAATCTGATAAATTAACAGGGGAATGGAAGATGGTAACCTACCTAAAGGATTTTGGAGAACAGGCCTATTTTGTAAATATCCCTTCCAAGTTTATCAGTAAGGATGGCAAAACTGCTTGGATGCTCTATTCCGGTAATTATGCAACCGATTGGAACGGTGAAAAAATAATTGAAAGTCCCAAGGGAAGTCACTATGGAATGGTATTTCAGAAATTTGAGTTTCTAACAGGTAAATGAGAAACAATATTCCGGAATGACTTATTCAACCCTTTTAGGGCTGAGGGTTGCGTTTGATCGTTTTACCCCCGGTTCCGCAAGCTTTGCCGGGGGTTATTGAAATTTTGCCACTTTGCGGCGATTGTTATATTTCATGCGTTTAACCCTAAATTTCTTAAAATAGTGTAGTAAAACAAATGAGATTTGACTATTCACAGACAAGGTAATAATTTGATTTATACCACGAAGTGGTTTAATCTGAATAACTCCCGGTGGAGCTTGCGGAACCGGGGGAAGTGAATAACATAAAACAACAGCCCCGAAGTGGGCTGAATATTATAAGGTTAATACTAAATGTAAAAATGAATTTAAAATATCTTTTCCTCCTCTTGGCATTAGCCCTTATTTCAATCAAATCATTGGTTGCCCAAAATCAGATTGGTATAATCCCTCAGCCTGCATCCCTCGAATCTCAGAAAGGTGAGTTTAAAATCAATCAGAAAACGATCATTTATACAGCAACTAATGACGCTGATTTAATGAATGTTGCAGACAGATTAAATGATATCCTTAAAATTCACCTCGGTTATCAATTGAAAATCGGCAATACTTTAGAAAATAAGGGTGGTATTCGGCTGGAGGTTGATCCCTCCGTAACCAATAAGGAAGGATATAAAATGCAGGTTAACAATCAGTTCATCGAGATCAGGGGAGGATCTGCAACTGGGTTATTTTACGGGATTCAATCATTGCGCCAGTTGCTACCCGTAAACAAAGCGACGAGAGCTGTAATCCCAGGTCTGAAAATCCAGGATGAACCCCGATTTAAATGGAGAGGAATGCACCTCGATGTTGGAAG
>JBAXOA010000225.1:0-3527 GCA_037133495.1 Mariniphaga sp.
TTACGGGTCTTGGAGCAACAGGGCGACTTCCTGCCAGCATGGATTCTGATACGCTTCCATCCTCCGCTGGATACTGCGCGACTGCGCAGTGCGGACGAGGACGCCTTAGCTGATCAAGTCCGTTCTACCATCGAGCAGGGGGTTTCCCATCTGCGATCTCTCGAGATTCAAAGGTAACCGTGGCAAAATAAGCTTCCCCTCCCATTTATGACGAAAATACCATCAAAACCCTCAGTTCGCTGGAGCACATCCGTTTGCGCTCGGGCATGTACATCGGTCGGCTCGGCGATGGCAGCAATCTTGACGACGGTATTTACATCCTGCTTAAGGAAGTGGTTGACAACTCCATTGACGAGTACATCATGGGGCACGGAAAAAGGATCGATGTTTCCCTGGACGGCGAAAAGGCCACGATCCGCGACTATGGACGCGGGATTCCGCTGGGAAAAGTGGTGGCTGCCGTATCGATCATCAACACGGGAGCAAAGTACAACGACGACGTTTTTCAGTTCTCGGTGGGTCTCAACGGGGTTGGTACAAAGGCGGTCAACGCGCTTTCAAGCCACTTCCTGGTTCGTTCCCATCGAGAGGGAGAGTTCTTTCAGGCGACCTTCAGCCAAGGGAAGCTCCTGGCCGAAGAGTCGGGTAAAAGCGAGGAGCCTAACGGAACCTACGTCGAGTTCGTCCCCGACCGTGATATCTTCCATGAGTTCAAGTTCAACACAGAGTTTATTCAGCAGCGGATGTGGAACTACGCCTGCCTCAACTCGGGGCTTAAGCTGTATTTCAACAAAGAGAAGTTCGAGGCCAAGAACGGTTTGCTTGACCTTTTGGGTGCCGAAATCGGTGACAAGATGGCGTACCCGATCTGCTGGTATAAGGGCCAACAAATCGAGTTTGCCTTTACCCACACCGAGAGTTACGGCGAAACGTACTTCAGCTTTGTCAACGGGCAGTACACCAGCGACGGGGGCACCCACCTGTCGGCCTTCCGGGAGGCCCAACTCAAGGGTATCAACGACTTCTACAAAGAAGCCTACAACGGGCTGGACGTTCGCGAAGGAATTGCCGCCGCCGTGTCAATCAAAGTGAAGAATCCTATCTTTGAGAGCCAAACCAAGAACAAGCTTGGCAACACGGATATTCGGGCCTGGATACTCCAGGAAGTCCGGGAAGCCGTAGTGGACTTCTTGCATAAGGCTCCGGAAACGGCCCGCATCCTGAAGGATCGGATCATCTCGAACGAGAAACTCCGCAAGGAACTCAATTCGGTCAAGAAAGAAGCCAAGGAAGCCGCCAAGAAGATCGCGCTCAACATCCCCAAGCTCAAGGACTGCAAGTACCACGTCGAGGACGGCGAAAAAGGCGCCAATTCGGTGATCTTCATCACCGAGGGACAATCCGCAGCCGGTTCGATGGTCACGTGCCGCGATGTCTATACTCAGGCCATTTATGCTCTGCGCGGCAAACCCGAGAACCTTCATGGCAAGAAGCGGACCGAGATCTACAAGAACGAGGAACTCTTCAACCTCATGATGGCCTTGGGAATTGAAAACGATGTCGAAACCCTGCGCTATGGAAAGATCATCATCGCCACCGATGCCGATACCGACGGCTTCCACATCCGCAACCTGCTGATGAGTTTCTTCCTGAACTTTTTCGAGGAAATTGTTGTGGCCGGAAAAGTGTTCATCCTCGAAACGCCCCTGTTCCGGGTGCGCAACAAGAAGGTGACCCGCTACGCCTACAACGCAAAAGAGCGCGACGCCGCGCTTTCCGAGATTTCCAGTGCGGAAGTGACCCGCTTCAAGGGCCTTGGCGAAATCAGTCCCAGCGAGTTCGGTCAGTTCATCGGCAGCGACATCCGCCTCATCGACGTCAACATCCAAACGATCAAGACCATCGGCGAGACGCTCGACTTTTACATGGGCAAGAACACGCCCACCCGACGGCAATTCATTATGGAGAACATGCGGTAATGGCGTACGTCCAAAAACTCTTCAACGACAACTTTCTGGAATACGCGAGCTACGTCATCAAGGAACGGGCTATTCCGCATCTGGACGACGGGTTGAAGCCGGTACAGCGGCGAATCGTGCACTCCCTGCTCGAGATGGACGACGGCAAGTTCCACAAGGTAGCCAACGTGGTGGGTCACACCATGAAGTACCATCCCCACGGCGACGCGTCGATCTACGAGGCTCTGGTGAACTTGGGTCAGAAGGACATGTTCATCGACCGGCAAGGGAACTTCGGCAACATCTTCACCGGCGACTCGGCCGCCGCAGGCCGCTACATTGAGTGTCGCTTGCTGCCGCTGGCCAAGGAAATTTTGTACAACCCCGAGATCACCGAGTTTGTCGATTCTTACGACGGTCGAAACCAGGAACCGGTGGTCTTCCCGGCTAAACTTCCGGTCGTGTTGCTTCAAGGCGTTGACGGAATCGCGGTCGGGATGTCGACGACGATTCTGCCCCATAACTTCCGCGAGGTTGTTCAGGCGCTGCAAGCGTGTCTCCGGGGTGAGAACTTTCAACTGCTGCCGGATTTTCCCACTGGAGGCATGATGGACGCCACAGCCTACCAGGATGGCATGGGCAGCGTTCTTGTCCGGGCCAAGCTGGACACCTCCGACGAAAAACGCATCGTGGTCCGTGAGCTGCCCTTTGGCGCCACCACAGCAAGCTTGATTGATTCCATCGAGACAGCGGCCAAGAAAGGCAAACTCAAGATTGCGGGCTTGTCGGACTTCACCACCGACAAGGTCGAGATCGAAATCAAGCTTCCCCGAGGGGTCTATACCTCCGAAGTCGTCGAGGCGTTGTACGCTTTCACTGACTGCCAGATCAACCATCACGTCAATCTTCTGGTGATTCATGATGACCTTCCTGTTCTGATGACCGTCACCGAGGTCGTTGAGTATCACGCCAAGCATCTGGTTGAAGTGCTCAAGAAGGAGCTCGAGCTCGAACAGCGCAAACTGCTCGACAAGCTCCATCTGCGTACGCTCGAACGGATCTTCATCGAAGAGCGTATCTACAAGCGCATGGAAGAGATGAAGACGCAGGAGGCAGTTTACGAAGCGGTTCTGACCGGCTTCGAGCCCTTCGCCAAAGAGCTCATCCGCCCGGTGACCGATGACGACATCAAACACCTACTCGAAATCCCCATCCGCCGTATTTCGCTGTACGACATCAGCAAAAATCGGCAGGAGGTCGAGGCCATCAACAAGCGGCTGAAAGAAATCAAGTACCACTTGGCTCACCTGACCGAGTACGCCCTTGGTTTCCTCGACGAACTGCTGAAAAAGCCGGCTTCGCAAACACCCCGACTGACCAAGGCGAGCACGTTCCGAAAACTCGGTGCACGCGAAGTTGCCGCACGCGACAAGAAACTTCGATACGACAAGGCCTCCGGTTATCTGGGCTATTCACTGTCCACAGGTGATGTCAAGCTCGAAGTTTCTGACCTCGACAAGGTGCTTCTCATTCACAAAGACCTGACCTACTCGGTGATCCGTGTTCCCG
>JBAXOA010000226.1:0-3497 GCA_037133495.1 Mariniphaga sp.
TAGATTTGAGCTACCAACAAAAAATGATCAGACAGAGTTCAGATTACACTCCCTGCTATTCTATTAACCGACTTTTGTGTTACTCAGTTCTTAAATAGGCTTCAACCTCTTTTTTCTGTGAATTATAATAATTTCTTCAGAGATTGTGTTTCTTGCGGGTATTTTGCTATTGTAGCCAGTGGTTATTCTTGCTTTTCGCTTATTCCAAGCAGCCAATTAAATACGTTCAAGTGTCTTACTCCGCCTCGGTTTTGTGTAAACGAATCTGTTGTGAGCAAATACTTCGGATAGTTGTCGTTGATTTTTTCTAAAGCCCCAAACTCCCGTTCTACAGTACTTTCGGCTGTCATTTGCCAGGCGACTTGGTAGTATTCAATTTCGCCTGTTGGGTTTTTGCACATAAAATCCACTTCTGCATTTCGAGCTGTGCCTGTCCAAACTTTGTTCCCTTTGCGTATTAGTTCTAAATAAACAATATTTTCTAAAATGCGACCTCTGTCTGTCATTCGCTCTTTACCAGCCAAAATATTCAGTAAACCGGCATCCACCAAATAATATTTTTCTTGCGTAGCCAATTGTATTTTGCCCTTCAAATCAAAGCGATTTACTTTGTAAAATACAAAACTTTCAACCAAATACTCCAAATATTTTTCTACAGTGGCGTGATGTATGCTTTGTCCGTCGTGCTTGAGTGTTTTGGAAATGTTGTTTGGCGAAAGTGCGTTCCCAATATTGGAAGCCACAAATTTTACAATGTTAGCAAAAGCACGTTTATCGTTTATTTGGTGTCGTTGTGTTATGTCTTTTTCGATTATTGTGGTGTAAATGGCTTCCAGATATTCATAAATTCTATCAAAACCGCTTTCTCGCAGTTCCACGCCTTTTGGTAATGAAGTTTCGTTTACATAATCAAAAAACAAGGCTTCGTAATTGAGGTACTTGTTGCTTGTGTCAATCTTGCGTGCCGTTAAGTATTCCTTGAACGAAAAGGGCAAAATAGAAATTTCTATATAACGACCACTCAGCAAAGTTGCAAGTTCGCTACTTAACAAAAATGCATTCGAACCCGTAATGTAAATATCTGTATTTTCAGTAGCAAAAAGCCCGTCCACTAACTTTTCAAAAAGCGGTATATTTTGCACTTCGTCCAAAAAAACATAATTGGTTTTATCGGTTTGAAATTTTTTCTTTATCTCAAAGTAAATATCGCTCCATGTTTTGTCCAGATAATTTTCGGGCAATTCAAAATTGTAAAATTGAATTTGTCTATGTATTCCTTACGATTTGTATAATTAGCCATAAGGCAAAGGTATGAAATATATTATCAAAACTTGCATAAAGTGCAAGTTTTGATAATTGCCAAGTATGGGATTGGCTGAGCTGAGTGATGTTTTTGGGGAAGAAAAAAGCTGTGAAGGGGAGAGAATAAAAATGCCTGCAGTAATGCTTAAACCAAAATTTTTCAAATATGAGAAATAGCTATTATGGTTAAAGGTGATTATCAGCATGTTAAAAATACAATATAAAAGCAAATCAGTTTTACAAAACGAAAAAAGGCGGAGAAAACCCCGCCTTTTTTGGTTTTGATCTTAGTATTAAACCGGCATATCGGGTAAAGTGAACCCATTATGATAATTATGTTTGATCAGTTCAGCGGCAAAATCTTTTGCTGAAAGCGCATCGCCTCTTCCAATCCTGATTTTATCTTCTGCAGTGACATTGGTAAAGTTCATATTTGGACCATCCCAATGAAGAACTTTATTGAGCGACTGAAGACGAACCGCCAGAACGCCCATAACAACCATTTCGTTGAACGGTCCGGAAACGGAGAAATCGGAAGCACTATTCACACGGCTCTCAGGACTTTCTTTGCATGCACGGATCCAATCCTGTTCATGACTTACCTCAATCCGACGAATTGTTTTTTCAACATTCGGAATCCTGCCGGAAAGCAGAATCGGATCAGTTCCATATTCACCGCAAACCAGCGAGTCCTTTGATCCATGAAAAATTACACCTGAACTTTGTTTTCTGTCAGCCGGCCAATTACCAGGAAACTCAGGTTTAAGACCACCATCGAACCACGAAACCTTCACTTCAGGAAGATGGATTTTCATTCCTTTTGGTCTCTTACGCTCAGGATAGGTAAGGTGGACAATCTCGGCACTTGGTGCACAATCGGGCATAACCGGCGTTGAACTACCAATAACATTAATTGGGTATTGAAGTTTCAATGCAGTAAAAATAGGATGCATCACATGGCAGGCCATATCCCCAAGTGCCCCCGTTCCATAATCCCACCAACCGCGCCAAACCCATGGATGAAATGCAGGATTGTAGGCACGCATCTTTGCCGGGCCGATAAAAAGATCCCACTTCAAAGTATCAGGTACCGGAGGAGTATCTGTCGGAGCCGTTAATCCTTGCGGCCAGACCGGACGGTTCGTGTATGCTTCAACGCTCTTTACTTCACCAATTTCACCATTCCAAATCCATTCGCAGGCCAATCTTACACCTTCAGCCGACGACCCCTGGTTTCCCATCTGAGTGGCCACTTTATATTTAGCAGCCAGTTTTGTCAGTAAACGTGATTCGTAAACGCTATGTGTCAATGGCTTTTGAGTATAGACATGTTTCCCCATAGTGATGGCATGTGCAGAAGGACCGGCATGATTATGATCCGAGGTCGCAACCAACACTGCATCAATGGATTTTCCCATCTTGTCATACATTTCGCGCCAATCATAAAATTTTTGTGCTTTTGGGTAAGTATCAAAAACCTTTGGTACATTATTCCTCCCAACTCCCCAGTCAACATCGCAAAGGGCAACAATATTTTCGGTAGCCATTCGCTCAAGGTTACCTCGTCCCATACCACCTATTCCTACTCCGGCGATATTCAATTTGTCACTCGGCGCTTTATGCCCTAAACCTGCGATCGTGTTTGAAGGAACAATAAAAATTCCGGTAGCAACGGCAGAGGTAGTTCCAATGAATCCCCGTCTGCTAATTTTCTTGTTTTCAGCCATTTCTTTCATAATTTAATTTTTAGTGCAAACTCAATAGATTATAATTAAGCATTTTATGAAATATTTAATCGTTGCCTGCTTCTATTGGCATTAATTGATACAGATTTAGAAAGGGTCTTAAAATAACCGAGGTAAGTTATTAAAAATCAATTGATCCTACTTCTCTTGATTACATTCATTGTGTTAATATTTGTTAATTATAATTAATTGTCGGCGAGAGGAAAATATAACAGGTCAATATGCTTATAATGTGAAGCATACCAATGCTGCTGCAGTCTGTTAATTACGAGCATCTGTTGATTAAGAAAGTTTTGCTTTCACTCAAAGTGAAGCCATAAATTATTGTATTGCATTCGACAACAAAATAAATCGGCTATTTTTGTCTGATATTTCTATATTACGACAATTCTCACATGAAACACCCATGAATCTGCGCTTCGCAAACACGAATGAAGATAACACAGGTGT
>JBAXOA010000227.1:0-3495 GCA_037133495.1 Mariniphaga sp.
AATGATGCAATTGAACATTGAACATTAAAAAATTGAACATTATCACGTGATCAGTGGACAATGGTAAATGAGAAAAATGGACAATTAAACAATGATCAATGTACAATGGAAAATAATTAATAATGCAATTGAATATTAATACACGGCAAACAATAAAAATGAAATGAAAGAAAATCCGTTAAGAGACAAATCATATGATTTTGCGTTGAAAATTATTTCAACCTACTGGGAATTACAGAAAGATCAGCGTGAGTTCGTTTTATCCCGGCAGTTGCTGCGCTCTGGAACTTCAATTGGAGCAAACAGCGAAGAAGCAGTCGGAGCTCAATCCAGACGTGATTTTTTATCCAAAATTTCAATTGCCTACAAAGAGGCCCGAGAAACTCATTATTGGCTCAGGTTATTGCGCGATAGCAAACTCCTGAAAACTGAAAAGGCAAAGGTGCTTATTCAGGATTCAGAAGAGCTTATAAAATTGATGGGAGCAATTATTTCAACTACTAAAAAAGGACTCAATGAGAAAATTAAACAATGATCAATGATCAATGGAAAATGAGTCAATGATCAATAAAGCAATTGAACATTGAACTTTGAATAATTGAACATTTCTTAAAAGTTGAACATTGAAAATTAATCCGTCAGCTGACGGAGAACATTTCTTAAATGAATCGTCTGGTACACAATATAGTTCGTCTGATGATGGTAGTGCTTCCGCTGCTGTCTGCTCTGGCTCCTGCCAAGGCACAGAACGTTGTGTCCCAGAATACAATAACCAAACTGACTGTAATCAACGTTCCGGGGAATACTTACCAATGGGAACTCTACAGCAATGGAATCGTTGACTTTGCAACAACATCGGGTAATTGCCCGGTCACATCCGCCAGATTTACTGGAAGCAATTCCGGTTCAAGTGTCGATGTGCAATGGCTGGTGCCGGGAACCTACTTCTTCAAAGTCACTGCTCATGACGCACTTAACTGTGCCATGAACCTAAAAGTTGGAATGATAAAAGTGACCCCCGAAAATCCGCAACTTGTACTCCTGTCTGACGCAACAGCAATGGGAGCGTGCGGGAAGATTAAGCTTGATGCTTCGAAATCGATCGGCGATATCATAAAATATGAATGGTCACTCGTCGGCCAGGGCGGTGCATTATCCGGGTTGACAGGAATAAACACAGAATTCACACTCTCGCCTGCATACACCGGTCCGCTGCCTGCAGATTTCAAAGTTAAACTTCAGATTACCGATAGTGCTGGAAAGACGAGAAGCGATACCATCTCTCTTAATGTTGACAGCCGGCCTCTTGCCGATCTTTTCTCCTCCGGGAAACCTGAAAAAGACGGAAGTATGATTGTTGATGCTACGATTTCAACCGGATCTGCCATTAAATATAAATGGTCAACGGTTGAAGGGAAAATAATCGGATCCGATATTCTGCCTACTGCAAAATTATCCGGAGCAGGAATTTACACCCTCGAAATTACCGATAATCATGGGTGCAAATCGATAAAAACATTCAAATTTCCGTTGGAAATTGATGAAATAATAGCCAATCCGGATTATGCCCGGATTGCATGGACAAAAGATACGACGCTTAATGTGCTGTCAAATGACCACTCGACTGTAGATCTTGTTCCTTCTTCTGTCCGGATTCTTGAACCCGCAACTAAAGGAATCACCAAGATAAATGTCGATGGATCAATTACCTATATTCCGCGAATCAGAATAGCAGGCCGCGATCAGTTTGTCTACGAAGTGTGTGACGCGGTTAACTTATGTGCCTCTGCTACAGTGACTATTGATATATTTGATAATTCCATAACCCTTGCAGAAGGATTTTCACCAAACGGAGATGGAATAAATGACGAACTGGTATTTAAAGGTCTTGAAAATTATCCAAAATCACAGGTGTATATTTTCACACGTTCCGGTCAGCCTATCTATCAGAGCAACGATTATCAGAATAACTGGGATGGAAGAACCATGCAAAGCACCCTGACCAAAAAAGAACTTGTTCCAACAGGTGTCTATTATTATGTGCTCAAAATTGGAGGCACAACCCGAACGATTAAAGGATTTGTGTATATTGGATATTAAGGGAATTTGAGTTTTAACTATCTGACACAATTAAATATCAATTAATAATGTTCTCCGCTAGCTGGTGGAAAACATTATTAATTGATCCGCCAGCTGGGGGAGAACTTTAGTGAAATAGTATTGCGACAATCAATCTTTCCAATTACTTAAAATATGCTTTCTTTCCTGATGGATTTTTGAGATAAGCTCACCAAAGAGGGTATTAGCCCAGGCAAACCACGAACGGGTAAATTTTTCCGCATTGTCGCAATGAAAGGTCTCGTGCATAAATCCAGATCCGGCATGAGTGTTTTTCAGCCAGCGAAGACATTGAATAATTTCCTTGTCATCGTTGGAAGTCATGGCACGCATAATTATACTCATTGGCCAGATCATTTCGGCACCAACATGCGGACCGCCAACGCCTGAAGCCGCTTTCCCTTCAAAAAACCAGGGATTATCTTTGCTCAAAACAAATTTTCGCGTTTGCTTATAAAGTTCATCATCCGCCTTAATACTTCCGAGGTAGGGCATAGCCAGCAAACTTGGAATATTGGCATCATCCATGTAAAGGCGGTTTCCAAAACCATCCACCTCAAAAGCCAGTACTTTGCCGTAATGAAGATGATTTGCTGAAGCATATTCCTTCAATCCTTTTTCGACGGTGCCGGCCAATTCATTGCAACGGGCAGCTAATGAGGCATCGTTAAAAACAGCCGTGACAAGTTCTGCCATCTGCCGCAAAGAGACCAATGCAAAGTAATTAGAAGGGATGAGGTATAAAAATGTTGTCGCATCGTCGGACGGGCGAAATGTGGAACAGATCAGACCATTTGCTTTGACCGGATTTCCATATCCGGCACCGGTAACAGTATCGGTCTGTTTCTCGGTATTCCTCATGAAATGATAAGGACCTTTTCCTGTTTTGCGCTGTTGCTCTTCGAAGGTTTTAACGATCGATTTTGCCGCTTTCAGCCATTGGTCGTTAAAGGGAGTTTTATCGCCGGTTTGTTTCCAGTAATGATAGCTCAGCCGAACCGGGTAACACAGCGAATCTATTTCCCATTTCCGTTCATGCAACTCCGGCTTCATTTCCGTTAAATCGCTTTTCCACTCGCTTCCTGTTGGTCCGAAATTAAACGCATTTGCATACGGATCGATTAAAATACATTTCACCTGCCTGTTAATGACGCCAATGAAAAGTTTTTTCAGCTGTGGATCCTTGTTGACGAGGTGAAGATAGGGCCATACCTGAGCCGATGAATCGCGCAGCCACATGGCATTAATATCTCCCGTAATAACAAATGAATCAGGTACTCCCTGCGCTTCAGAGAAATGAACCGTAGTATCCAGTGTGTTAGGATAGCAATTCTCAAACAGCCAGGCAATTTCAGGGTCTGCAATGTCCTTTTTGAT
>JBAXOA010000228.1:0-3492 GCA_037133495.1 Mariniphaga sp.
CCAACAGATACCAAACCTTCATTGCTTACATTTAATGAAGTGACCACCTTTTTACACGAATTCGGACATGCCCTTCACGGAATGTTGGCCAACACGGTCTATCCAAGTCTTTCAGGAACCAATGTTTACCGCGATTTTGTAGAATTACCTTCACAAGTGATGGAGAACTGGGCGACCCAAAAGGAATGGCTCGATTTGTTTGCCGTTCATTATGTTACCGGAGAGAAGATTCCTGCCGAGCTGGTTAAAAAATTGATAGATGCCGAGAATTTTCAGGCTGGTTACGCCAGCGAACGTCAGCTGAGTTTTGGGATGAACGATATGGCATGGCATTCAATCACCGAGCCCATGACAGGTGATATCGTTGAATTTGAACAAAAAGCAATCGAATCTACCGAACTTTTCAAACCTGTTGCCGGCAGCTGCCTTAGCGCAGCGTTCTCACATATTTTCGCTGGAGGCTATGCAGCAGGTTATTATGGATATAAATGGGCAGAAGTACTCGATGCCGACGCTTTTTCGCAATTTAAGAAAAATGGCATTTTCGATAAAGCTACTGCAACCTCATTCCGTAAAAATATTCTCGAAAAAGGAGGCACCGATCATCCGATGAAGCTTTATGTGGCTTTCAGAGGCCAGGAACCTTCTATTGAACCCTTACTCGAAAGAAGTGGTTTGAAAAAATAAGAGAAGGAATTTGAAAATCCGACGATTTGATAAATTGAAAATAGATTTATAGCATTCAGAGACTGTTTAAATTTATTTGTCAATATATCTGTTTCTTAATAAAAAGATAAAATGTACGCTATACTTGTCTAAATGACAAATATAGCGTACATTTGTATTTTAACCTTAACCATCAGCACATGAAACTTTCAGATTTATCAGGGCTTGGTAGCTATCACACAAAAAAACTTGGTCTCATTGTCGCATCTGTCTATCTGATACTTGAAGTGATTCTGAAAATAAGAGGCGTAGCTGATGAGCAGCTATTAAAGGCGGCGCATCTGTTTTTTCTGTTGAGCCTGTTTTGGGCAGTATTCAGCAAAGAGAAAGGGGATGACGAACGGCTTCAGGCAATACGATACTTCACCTTTAAGATAACTTTACAACTCTTTGTAATTGCGGCAGCGATAGATTTAATCAGAGGATATGAAATCGCACCGGTCTATTTTGCCACAGGATCTTTGACCGGATACCTGATCATCTATTATTTCTGCATAATAGTCGATCCTAAATTCATTTACAGGGAGAGAACAAGGGAAAATCATGGACCCTGGGTAATGGCTTTGACGGCACTTATTTTCATTGCCGTGGCAATAAGAATATTTAACGAAATCAGTACTCTTTAGCTTACCTGGTAATTATGAGGAATCAAATAAGAGTTGAACGGGCAAAAACAGATATTACGCAGGCGGAACTAGCCGAAAAAATAGGTGTATCGAGGCAGACCATCAACTCTATTGAATTAGGGAAATTTGTTCCGTCAACTATTCTTGCACTAAAATTAGCAGGCTTTTTCGGTATAAAGGTTGAAGAACTTTTCATGCTCGAAGCGGATGACTGGGAATAGAACCTGATAAGAGTAATTTCATATTGAAATACCGGGGCAAAATCAAACTATATTTTTTGTAGTTTTGCAGCTCACAAAATAAGGATTGCAATGTTAACGCGCATCAAAGAATTACAGCAGGAGATTGAAGGAATTGTTGCCAGATCGGTAGAAGAAGCTGAAGAACTTCGCATTAAATACCTCAGTAAAAAAGGTGAAATTTCTAAATTATTTGAGGAATTCCGTAATGTTTCAGCCGATCAGAAAAAAGAGATTGGTGCCGCTGTAAATACTTTGAAGGAATTTGCACTCGAAAAGATCAACTTGTTGAAAGAAGGATTGACAGATGAAAAATCTGCCGGATCGGGTGTCGATTTAACCCTGCCGGGTGAGCCAATGCGCCTTGGATCCCGCCATCCTATCTCGATTGTAAAAAATGAAATTCTCGACATATTCAAAAGATTGGGCTTTGTAGTTTCTGAAGGCCCTGAAATAGAGGATGACTGGCATGTTTTCAGTGCCTTGAATTTTCCTGAAGAACATCCGGCCCGCGATATGCAGGATACTTTTTTCATTCAGCGTAATCCGGATGTACTCTTGCGGACGCACACCTCTTCGGTTCAGGTTCACGACATGGAAACGCAGAAACCACCCATACGCACCGTTACACCGGGACGTGTTTTTCGTAATGAAGCTATCTCCTACCGGGCGCACTGCATGTTTCATCAGATTGAAGGGTTGTACATCGACGAGAACGTTTCATTTGCCGATTTAAAGCAAACATTGCTCTATTATGCCAAAGAGTTATTCGGAGAAAATGCGGAAATCAGGATGCGGCCTTCTTATTTTCCTTTTACCGAACCATCGGCTGAAGTCGATGTGTCATGCTCGATTTGTGGAGGAAAGGGCTGCAATGTCTGTAAGTACACAGGCTGGCTTGAAATATTAGGTTGCGGTATGGTTGATCCCAATGTCCTCGAAGCATCGGGAATTGACAGTAAAAAATATACCGGCTATGCGTTTGGGATGGGAATTGAAAGAATTGCCATGTTGAAATTCGGCGTCAATGACCTGCGGCTTTATTTCGAGAATGACGTACGTTTTCTGCAGCAATTCGAATCAGCCAACTAAATATAGATATTCCGTCTGCTGTTATCTCCATCGAGCGTAAGCTTTATATTCCGGTGAGCCATTTTGATCCCTTTCAGGTTGAGAAAAATCTGTTGTTTGTATTTTGGAGGCACATCAAAATACGAACGATTTTCTTCAACAACCACATTATAAATATCAATCCGGTCGAGGCCAGCCTCTTCGACAAGAAAATCTTTTAAACTCTCTTTTTCAAAAGTCTGACCGTAACCCATATTCATATAAATTGTTATTGCAGGTCCGGATTGCAATTCAGGAACAACCTTAACCTGCAGAGAAGAGAATTGAATATTAAGCTGTGCCTCAAGTGACTTTATTTCATTCAGCTCATCATCTTTCAAAAAACTAACCGAAATACCCGATTTTCCGGCACGGGCTGTTCTGCCGCTGCGGTGAGTATACTGCTCGTCTTTTTCGGCCAGATGGTAGTGAATGATGTAATCCAAATCTTTAACGTCAATCCCCCTGGCAGCAATATCTGTGGCGATCAGTAAATTAATTCGCCCGTTCTTGAAACCGCGCATCACTTTTTCGCGTGACTCCTGATTGAGATTGCCATGAATGGCATCGGCCGATACGGTAAAACCTGCCAGCTGTTTCGACAGTCGTTTTGCGGCAATTTTGGTACGGCAAAACAAAATTCCCCGTTGTTCGGTGCGTTCATTCAGAAAAGCTTTTAAATATTCGAGTTTTAAACCCTTCTTATAAATCAGGTATTTATGATCAATCTTCTCATTGATCAACTCTTCTGCATTAATCCGGATCTCCGATAAGCCAGCGCTCAGGTTCTC
>JBAXOA010000229.1:0-3488 GCA_037133495.1 Mariniphaga sp.
AGAACTATTTGTTTAATAATAAAACTATTTTAACGGTTTTGAACACTCTTAATTGAAAATTACGAATTATGAATTGAATGTTACTGAGCGGACTGGTCACTGAGCGGAGTCGAAGTGCCTCCTTAGCAGATTAGGCTTTTAGGCTATAGACTATTAGGCTTTTTGAAGATCAGGCTTTTAGGCTGTAGACTATTAGGCTTTTAGGCTGTAGACTATTAGGCTTTTAGAAAATTCCCTCCGTCAACTGACGGACCAAATTATCTCATTAGCATATTAGCACATTAGCACATTGTTAAATTCCCTCATTTTCTTCGTTCTTCGCCGCACTCTTATTTTTCTGTTAGATTTTGATAAACAGCCAACAAAAAATCGCGGTTGTCAGCGGTCAGATAGTGCATCTCGCCCCCCATCCGATGGAAAGTTTTGCAGTAACGCAAATAGTACGCCGGATTATCAATTGGCGGTTCTCCGTTTTTTTGCCAGTCCCAATCTGACTTTGCCATATCCACGATCAGCATATAGTGGTTATCGATATGAGCGTTTTCCTGAATTTTAAGGTTCTGCGACATCGATAATGCTTTCTCAAAAATCATGGGTGACATTACTGCCGATCCGATAGACATATAGACGCCATAATCAAGATTGCTTACACTTTTCGAAAAACTGAGAAAATCATTTTGAGCCACCCGGCCAATAGCCGCGCCATGGTTCATTGGATGATTATAGATGATGTCGCACCCAAACATTGGATGGCCGGTAAAAGGAATTCCAAGTTCGAAAGCGCGTGCTTGCACGGAATAGCGCTTAAAAGGATGAGGAATACTCATAAAACCCGGCTGTAATTTGAATTTCTTAATTACACCGGCCAGATCGATTGCAGCTGCTGAAAGATCAGGATTTGTCTCCATTTCCTTTTTTGCCTGGTCATACAAACCGGCAATTTCGGGAATCTGCAATCCTTCTTTCGAAATCATTTTACCTACAGATTCGCCATATCCCAATCCTTCGTAAGCTCCCACAATAAGCGCCAGATTGATATTAAATCCTGTATGATCCCATATTCCAAACTGACCGAGTTCAACATTTTCACGGACATCTTCGCTCGATTTTCCCTGAAAGGCAAACTCCCAGTCGTGGATTATTCCGGCACCATTTGTAGACAGATGGGTTAACCATCCTTCTTCCATTAAAGCGATCAGTGTGGGTGCCATACCGTTTTTAATGGTATGCGCGCCAAAAGTAAGCATAGCAGAATGTTTTCCCTCCCGGGCCAAACGAATGCGATCAGCCGTTTTTCCGATCAATTTTATGCCAAATTCCGAAAGATGCGCAGGTTTTTGGCTAATAGGCACATGATCTTTTTCAATATAAACCTTGTTTTTCCGATCAACCAATCTCTTGATGTCCAATCGGTCACGGTCCAATTTTGGGTAAGGCATATTATTAATATTAAATATTTAGCAAACTTAACAACTGTGGTAACTGTGAAAAATCCGGTATGATCACATCGGCGCCGGCCTTGATGAGCCTTGTACGTTTATTTTCATTCAGACCAAACCGTCGTAACTCATTGCTCGCAATTCCAATGGCAGCGCCACCTCTTTTACGTGTTTCGCGCATTTCAACAGGACCATCTCCAAAAGTGACTACTTTGCCGGCTGCCGAGTCTCCGATAGAATCCAGAATACGATCAAGCACGATTTTTTTAGCCTCTTTCGTGATATCTCCAACTGCTCCGTAGATCCGGCCTTCAAACAGATGTTCGTAACCTAAAACCCGTGCCTCGCTTTTTACATCCGCGTCATCAGTACCACTTGCGAGATAGAGTTTTACACCCGAATCATGCAATTTCTGAAGAAAAGAGACAGCATTTTTCATCGTCACATCTTCGATTGACAGTTCACCTCTTGATAATTTTTTCTCACGTTCTTTGACCATAATCAGCAACTCGTCGTTGTAAATCTGCTTATAGCCAAATTCGTCCAATATTTTTTCTTCAGGTACACAACCAAATTCACGGATTAAATCCATTAAGCCTTTCATTTGAACCAAGGTCTGAATTCCTGTCGTTTTATCGATGAATTCATCAACCCTTATCTTTACGTTTTGGAACAAAGCTTCATCAGCCTCAAGGTATTTATCACCTAAAACAGCTTTGATCATCATAGGCGCCATAATCAGTTCCCAACCTTCGCGGAGTGTGGAAATTGTACCGTCATGATCAAAAATAGCGTGTTTGATTTGAAGATTATCCGTCCACTTATTAATAATTTCAATTTCTGAATCCGCCACATATTTGGCGTGACGTTTATCTTCAGCCAATTCTGAAGCAAAGATATAATCGGGATCCTGCCCGATTGCCATAATTTCGTCAGCTGTTGCTGTACCACATTGGAATAGCTTCTGCACAGTGACCCCGGCAACAAAAGATCCGATTTGTGCAGCAATATCCATACCATATCCTGCTGCCAATGATGAAGCTGCTCCGGCCAGGTAACTGTCTCCTGCTCCGACTGTATCCACTTTGGAGAGGATCATCAGTCCAGGAATTTCGGAAATGCCATTTTCATCAATTGTCAAAGAACCTTTACTGCCTCTTGTGATAAAAAGTGGTTTTTTGTATCGTTTATACAATTCATTCGCAGATGCGACCACCTCAGAATGGAGCACCACTTCATCCGGTTTTTTATCCATTCCGCATAACCTTGCCGCTTCAGTATCATTCATTTTACGGATTGCTCCGTTGTAATAGTCATTGAAATTGCGGCTATCGACGATGAAAGTTTTTTGAGGAAACTGTGCTATCACATCCACTAACCGTTTCTTAAAGTATTCGATATGAATGCCGGAAGGAACTTGCTGATTGATTAAGACAATGTCCACTTCAGGAATCTCTTTGATCAGGCTTGCAATTAAACGGTCTGCAGTCTCAGTCGATAATTTGTTGTAATTTCCAAAGTCAACACGGTTCAATTCAGTATCATTAATATAAGGTTTCGCGTAAGCATGGGTTGACCACTCCTCCTCCTGAATCAACAGGTTTCGCGGATCAATACCTGATGCCTTCATCACGCGAACCATTTCAGCACCAAAGGGATCAGTGCCGATCACACCAAAAGCACGAATATCTTTAATCGCCATTGCAGCAAGATTATTTGTAACATTGCCTGCTCCTCCCAATGAATATTTTTGCTGTCCGACGGGTCGGGTGGCCTGGTTCGTTTCGACCGAAATTTCACTCATCGTTTCATCGATAAACCAATAGGCATCGAGACAAAAATCGCCTACAACGGCAATTTTGACGCCACTAATATCCTTCAGAATTTTTTGTAATTGTTCCTTTTTCATGTTAGATTATATTTATAAACTATTCAATATCAATTTTTTAATCCCATTTAATTCTATTTTCACTATGCACTTCTCGCTATTCACTTTTCACTTTTCACTATTCACTTTTCACTATTCACTTTTCACTTTTCACTATTCAC
>JBAXOA010000230.1:0-3433 GCA_037133495.1 Mariniphaga sp.
TTGCCCGGCGCCTTGCCGAAGAAGGTGCGCAGCTGATCCTGACCGATATCTCCGGGCAGCGCTTGGCGCAGGCCACCGAAGGTCTCGGTGGCCAGGACACGGTTCGCGTGCGCAGTGACGTGCGCGTGCGCGAGCAGGCAGCGCAAGTGGTGCAGGCCGGCATGGCGCGCTTTGGGCGCATCGACATTCTGGTGAATGTGGTTGGCGGCATCCGGGATACCGAGTTGAAGCGACCCTTTCTGACGATGGCCGAGTCGCGCTTTGACGACACCTTCACGCTCAACCTCAAAGGCGGTTTCCACCTCGTGCAGTTGATCGCGCCGGGCATGCTGACGCGTGCCTATGGCAAGGTGATCAATATTGGAAGCATCAGCATGTCGGGGGAAGCCGGGCAAACCGACTACGGTGCCGCCAAGGCGGCCGTGGTGTCGATGACGCGCAGCTTGGCCATGGAGTTGGCACCGCACATCAACGTCAACTGCATCTCGCCGGCGACGATTCAGACAACGGTACTCGATCGCATGCCGGCCGATGAGCGCCAGTATTACATCGACCGCACGCTGCTCAAACGCTTCGGCCAGGCGCGCGACATTGCCAATGCCGTGTTATTCCTCGCCAGCGACGAGGCCGGCTACATCACGGGCGAGAACCTGTGTGTCAGCGGCGGCATCGCGCCCGCGCTTTGAAATCGATCCGGTTCACAAAACTGCTTGACTTCTTGTGTTGATTGATTAATCATTCAATAATGCTTTGAGGGATTAATGGAATTTCGTCTGCAAGCAAAAAGATGTTTTATTGGTGCTTTCGGTTTGTTTTGTGTTGTTGATTGACTAGTCATTCAAATTCACTCAGAATGATCCTGAAAGATTGAAATTGGTCAGATAAAGAGGTAAACAAAAATGGGAATGGACGGCAAAACGGCAGTGGTCACGGGAGGTGCCTCGGGCATCGGGCGGGCAACAGTGGAGGCCTTCGCGGCTGCCGGGGCGCACGTGCTGATTGGCGACCTCAACGAGTCGCTCGGCGCAGAGGTTGTTGCAGCGCTGCGCGCGCAAGGACACAAAGCCGACTTCATCCGCCTGGATGTGGCTGATCTCGATTCAGTGGCCGCGTTTGCAAGCCAGGCCTACGCGCTGGCCGAGCGCGTCGACATCGTGGTCAACGTGGCCGGCTGGGGCCGCATCGAGCCCTTCATGCAAAACACGCCCGACTTCTGGCGCCGCGTCATCGACGTCAACCTGCTCGGCCCGATTGCGGTCACGCACGCCTTTCTGGGCAAGATGATCGAGCAGGGCGCGGGCAAGGTCGTCACCGTTGCCAGCGACGCCGGGCGCGTGGGCAGCCTGGGCGAGACCGTCTACTCCGGGGCCAAAGGCGGAGCGATTGCCTTCACCAAATCGCTGGCGCGTGAAATGGCGCGCTACAACATCAACGTCAACTGCGTCTGCCCCGGCCCGACCGACACGCCGATGCTGCGCGCCGTTCCGGAAAAGCACCAGGAAGCCTTCATCCGGGCCACACCCATGCGCCGCCTGGCCAAGCCCAGCGAACTGGCCGATGCCGTGCTCTTCTTTGCCAGCGACAACGCCAGCTTCGTCACCGGTCAGGTGCTCAGCGTCAGCGGCGGACTGACCCTGGCGGGCTGATTGCCCAAGCCCCACAACCCCATTGCACTCCATTCAACAAGGATAGAAACATGTACAAACTCAAAGCAGCCCAGTGGCGTCCAGAACACTTCAAGTGGGAGGTGGTCGACCGCGTGGCCACACTCACGCTCAACCGCCCCGAGCGCAAAAACCCGCTGACCTTCGAGAGCTACGCGGAGATGCGAGATACCTTTCACAAACTCCAGTACGTCGACGATGTGCGCGCGGTGGTGGTCACGGGCGCGGGGGGCAACTTCTGCTCGGGCGGCGACGTGCATGAAATCATTGGTCCGCTGACCAAGATGGACATGGACGGACTGCTCACCTTCACCCGCATGACGGGCAACCTGGTCAAGGAGATGCGCACCTGCCCGCAGCCCATCATCGCCGCGGTTGACGGCGTCTGTGCCGGAGCCGGCGCCATCATGTCGATGGCCAGTGACCTGCGCTATGCAACGCCACAGGCCATGACCGCTTTCCTCTTTGTGCGCGTCGGCCTGGCCGGCTGCGACATGGGTGCCTGCGCCATCCTGCCGCGTCTGATTGGCCAGGGCCGCGCCTCCGAGTTGTTCTACACGGGGCGCTCCATGACCGCCGACGAGGGCCTGGCCTGGGGCTTCTTCAATGGGTTGAGCCCGGCCGAAGAGGTGCTGGCCAAGGCGCAGAAGATTGCCAGACAGATTGCCGACGGACCGGCCTTTGCGCACTTCATGACCAAGAAGTGCCTGCACCAGGAGTGGAACCTGACGATAGAGCAGGCGCTGGAGACCGAAGCCGAGGCCCAGGCCATCTGCATGCAGACCAAGGACTTCACGCGTGCCTACGAGGCCTTCGTCGCCAAGCAAAAACCACAGTTCCAGGGCAATTGACGCCGGCTGCAAAGGCGACGCCCCATGGCACCTCCGGAAAACCGATCGGCTCAGGTCCGGGATCACGCCCGGGCTCTGAGTTGCCCGCAAGTTTTCGGGCCTAATAGCAGGCTTTGATGACGGTTTGGAAGGATTTGTTATGAAGCAAGTGGGCAAGGTTGAGAGCGTCGGAGTCGACCCCAAACTGATTGCAGACCGGCGCGGCCAGGTCATACGCGCTGCCGTGAAGCTGTTCTCCGAAAAGGGCTACTACAGCACCACGACCCAGGAAATTGCGCGCGAGGCCGGCATCAGTGCCGGTCTCATCTATCACTATTTTCAGGAAAAGGACGACATACTTTTTCTGGCCTTGCAGCAGGTGCTCGACACCTATGAGCAGGAGATCCCGGCGGCATTGGTTGGTCTTGAAAACCCGGTGGACCGTTTGTGCATGGCGATCTTTGCCTATTGCCGGGTCGTCAATCGCCTGCGCGAAGCCACGGTGCTGACCTACCGATCCACCAAGTCTTTGCATGCCGAACGGCGCATCTTCATCAAGGAAGGTGAAACGCGCACCAACCGGCGGATGGAAAGCTATGTCGCTGCCTGCATCGACGGTGGCTACATGCGATCCGTGAATGTGCACATGATGGTCTATGTCACGGTCAGTTTTGCCCACACCTGGGCGCTCAAATACTGGGCGCTGTCGGAACGCTACACCCTGCGTCAGTACGTGGAAGAAGGCTTGAAGATCTTCATCGAGCCGCACCTGAGTGCCAAAGGGCTGCCTGAATTCGAACGCTTCAATGTCCGCTTGGGAACCTTTGTGGTTCTTCCCGAAGTCAGTGCCGCACCCGAACTGAAATCCGGCAAGAAAGCATCTGCAACTGCCGCCGTGACTGGCCGCGGACGACGTGGCCGTTCGGCCGCCAAGCGCAG
>JBAXOA010000231.1:0-3357 GCA_037133495.1 Mariniphaga sp.
TGGCTAATTTTGGTAAGGTCAAGCAGAGCTATCCCGTGAGGGATTTAGTTCAACAGAGGGTGACAGTCCATATTATTGTCCGGTCGTCTTTTTAGAACCTTTTACGGGTATAAATCTCAGGGTTTTTGGTTACGATAATATGCTTGAACCGGTTCGCAAAAGTGCCTTGGAGCAAGCGCGTGACAGCAACATGATTACACTTTCGGGCAAGATAATTTTAAGGCAGGAATCGAACACAAATTTGCAAAACGGCATTTTAATATTTGCACCGGTCTACAAAAACGGGATGCCTGCCAATACCGTCGGGCAACGCAGAGCTGCCATCAAAGGCTGGATATATCGGTCATATCGCATGAGTGACTTGATGGCACATATTTTCGAGTCGTGGTGGTTAATGGATGAAAATAAAATTCGTTTACAAATCTACGATGATCATATTTCGTCCCAGTCGATGTTGTATGACAGTTATAAAACCGGGACAATTAGCTCAAATGATAATCACTCGCCCTCGATTACCACAGTTAGTTATCACTATGGGCGAAAATGGATCCTGCAATTTACTCAACCCCACCTACAAACATTCTTTACAGATACCTTTGTATTAATAAATATGTTAGGTGGCATTACTATTAGTTTTATTCTGTTTTTATTAGTGTTGTCCTTATACACGACCGGAGAAAAGGCGCGAAAAATTGCCGGGCATTTGACTCTTGAACTAAAGGAAAGCAAGGAGCGCTTAGAGTTGGTTCTGAAAGGATCAAATGATGCCCCATGGGATTCGGATCTGTTAACCCAGACACCATACTATTATCCGCAATGGTGGAAGCAACTGGGTTATGTTGCAGACGAATTTTTGTATGAAGGGAAGGATCCATGGAGAAAGCTGGTTCATCCCGAAGATATAGAAAATACAGATCGGCTTTTCAAAGCAGCCCTCGACAGTGGTCAAGAGGGTTATGAAATTGAGTATCGGTTATTGCACAAAAATGGAAACTACCTTTCGATGCTTTCGCGTGGTTTTATCACCAGAGACGGCAATGGCGTACCTGTTCGGGTGAGTGGCAGCGACAGGGACTTAACACAAAGTAAACGCGCAGAAAATGAGCTCAGATTAAGTGAAGAAAAATTTCGGTTAATCACTGAAAATGTAATCGATGTTATTTGGGTTCTGAACTATAACCAAAAAAGATTTACTTATATCAGTCCTTCAGTATTTAACCTTCATGGGTTTACTGCAGAAGAGGCTATGGATCAAGGTATTGATTTCATGGAGACAGGTAATTCTGATTTCAAACAATTGATTGATTCAATCCCCGAACACATAAAAATCGCACTGGAACCGAAGAATACAGATAAAAGTTTTCTAAGTCAGATACAATTGCCTTGCAAAAACGGCGATTTTATTTGGGTGGAAATTTCAACCCGATATAGAACTAATTCAGATGGAGACATTGAAATTCTGGGCGTTACCCGGAACATTGAGGGTCGCAAAAGGCTGGAAGCTGAGATATTAGAGAAAAATCAACTATTGATGGAATTGAATGCCACAAAAGATAAATTTTTCAGTATCATCGCCCATGACCTTCGAAATCCGTTCAATACAATTTTGGGCTTCTCTGAATTATTATTAAGCAATATTGACAAAATAGATCATGAAAAAATAGTAAAATATGTCACAACAATTTATTCAACAGGTAAAAACACCTATAAATTATTGGAGAATTTACTTGTATGGTCCAGATCTCAAACGGGGACTATTGAATTCAATCCGGAAAATCTTGTGATTGAAAAATTAATAACTGATGTGATTGAACTATCCGAAAATAGCTTAAAATCAAAAGACATAACCATCAGCTATGAGATTTCCGACAGTTTAATTGCAATTGCTGATCATAATATGGTCTCAACCGTATTGCGGAATTTAGTATCAAACGCCATCAAGTTCACAAATAGAAACGGCACAATCCAACTAAAGGCGCTAAGGCAAAATAATAAAGTTCAAATAACAGTAAGTGACTCCGGAATAGGAATAGATGAGGCGAGGAAAAACAACCTTTTCGGAATAAACGAGAAAATGGTTACTTCCGGAACAGAAAATGAACCGGGAACCGGACTCGGTTTAGTATTATGTAAGGAATTCATAACAAAACACAACGAAAAAATCTGGATAGAGAGCCAGATTGGAAAAGGAAGTGATTTTATTTTTACTTTACCATTAAGCATGGCAGAGAAACTTTAGAGTCATTGAGCAACGGGAAATTAAGTCAATTAATAATTTCAGTATCACAATTCCGAGAGAATGAAATCAGTAAACGTATGGAATCAGAAATAAGCTGGCAGGTTATTCTCAATCCTCATGCCGGAAGCGGTAAAGGAAGAAGGGACAAAAACAAGATTATTGCCGTTTTAGACCATTCAGCATTGAAATACACTTTCCACCAATCCGAATATGCTGGTCATTCCTTAGAACTGGCAAAAAACCTGGCATTGAAAGGTGCCACACATTTTATTGTCGCCGGTGGTGATGGTACTTTGAACGAAATAGTCAATGGTATTTTTAATGCGAAAAACAACCATTGCGAGCCAATAGTTATTGGAATGATGCCCGTTGGAACAGGTAACGACTGGATTCGCACTTTTGGTATTCCGGATCATTACCAATTGGCCATGGAGATTATCTTAAAAGGGAAAACTGTGGTGCAGGATGTCGGTTTGATCGAATATTTGGAAGCGGAAAAGCCAGTCAGCCGGTTTTTTGTAAATATTGCCGGCTTCGGTTTCGACGCCTTGGTAGCCACGCAGGCAAATAAACTTAAAAATCGGGGAATTTCCGGATTAAGAGTTTACATCGAAAGTTTTATCCGCAGCTATTTTAGTTACAAATCCGGAGATACCACTTTTAATATAGACGGTGAAACACTGAGGGTCAATCTGTTCAGTGCAAGTGTTGGGATTGGCAAATATAATGGCGGAGGCATGATGCAAGTGCCTGATGCCAATCCTTTGAAGGGTGTTTTTCACATTACCATTATCCGGAATCTGGGAGTATGGGGTATCATCCGGAATTTTAAAAAGTTGTATGACGGAAGTTTCGTGAAGGATTCAAGAGTCTCGACTCATATCGGGAAAGAGGTCCGGTTAGGTGCCACAGAACCTTTGTCAGGCGAAGCAGATGGCGAATCAATCGGTAAAAGTGATTTTAGCCTTCGCATCCTTCCTCACCAATTAAGGGTAATCTACGGTGAGGATCAATTCGTAATTCCTTCCGTCAGCTGACGGACCTAATTCATAATTCATAATTCATAATTAAGAGTGTTCAAAACCGTTAAAATAGTTTTATTATTAAACAAATAGTTC
>JBAXOA010000232.1:0-3321 GCA_037133495.1 Mariniphaga sp.
GAATTAAGTGTGTCAATAAAGTAATCGCAATGTTTACGCAAACGGAGTTTCTCTTCGGTGATATCAAGTTTTTCGAGGTACCAGAAAATTTCCTGTTCGAAACGATTCTCATCGAATTTATCAACTTTGGTAGTTTTTTCAAGGAATTCATCCTGGTTGCGCTGAAAACGATCACGAAGGTTACCGATGCGGGTTCCTTCCAAAGGTTCAACCTTAAGTAAAAGGTCAAGGATAAGCTGAATACGGCCAATCATATCTTTTCCCAGCAATTCACCTTCAGCAATACGGAAAACTTCTGTCAATGCAAGAGCGTCAGCAATTGCAACTTTAATCTGAGCCCATTCGGTTTCATCAGGTGCTTCGCGGCCAGCCTTCAGCACGTCGGGCATTTTGAGGATATTTGAGATAACATCATTTCCTGCCGTTTCGCCTAATTCATTAGCCAGTTGTTTTATCTCGGAATAATATTTTTGAGCAAGTGAGCGGTTTATGGTAAAATCATTGGAGTCAACATCGCTGTCGACTGTGATCATAAAATCGACTTTTCCACGTTCAAGCACCTTGTTGATTTCAGCACGTATTTCGGATTCTTTGTCACGGTATTGTGATGGAATACGGGTATTTACATCCAGTGTTTTGCTGTTAAGCGTGCGTATTTCGATATTAACGGTACGTCCGCCCGGGTTGGCAGTGGTTTTCCCAAAGCCTGTCATTGATCTGATCATAGTTGCATTTTGAATGAACAAAGATACAATGTTTGGATGTTGCAGAAAAGAATAACATCAATAGATGGAAATTGACTGCTTGGTGCTAGTCTTTCTTTTTTAGATTTTAAACCACGGAGACACAGAGAACACAGATTAACATGGAGATATGGAAAAAATGGTTTGTTTTGTCATTAAAATGAAGAAAGTTTTTAAGCAATACGGTTCATCTGATGAGCTAATGAAAACAACTTCTGTGAACCTCCATACTCTCCGTGGCAAACAATCAAAATATAATCAAATTTACTTCCTGTTATAGCATATTCCTTACTTTCACAAGAAATGTCATATATTTGACTTACCAATTTTACCTAGACATGTCACGCCAGGCAGCAAATCTGACAAGCCACAAGTTATACAGCGAACCTCCCAGGTTTTATGAGGCTATGTTGCATGATATTGATCAATCTGCAAAATATATTTACCTTGAATTTTATAAATTCGGCAACGACGAAGTAGGACTCCGGTTTCGGGAAGCGCTCACCAAAGCAGCAGCCAGGGGTGTTCATGTTAAATTGTTGCTCGATTCCTGGGGCGTTTCATATACAGAAGCTTTTTTCAGTGAACTGATATCAAACGGGGGTGAAGTACGTTTTTTCAGGAAAATCCTGTATACTTTCGATTTTTTCACAAAAAATCACAGGCGAAACCACCGCAAGTTTTTGCTTATCGACGACCAGATCAGTTATATGGGATCGGCCAATATTACCGGCTATTCCCTGCAATGGCGCGAATCGATGATCCGTTTTACCGGAGGCATTACTCTTATGTTTAAGAGATCGTTTCTTGAAAGTTTCAGGATTTACAACAAATACATCATTAATAAATTCACCTATAAAAAATCGAAATTGCTCGATCAGTTTGAACTGGTTGAGGATATGCCATCCATTTACCGCCAGCGGATCAAAACCAAACTTGAACGCCTGATCAGTAAAGCTAAACGGGAGATTATAATAGAAACACCTTATTTCCTGCCAGGGCATAAAATGCGTAAAATACTTGCCGATGCTGCAAAGCGTGGAGTAAACGTTAAGATAATATTACCCATGCATTCCGATGTGCGGTCTATCGATCTGCTGAGCAGTAAGTACCTTGGATATTATTATTCCAATAAAATAAAACTCGTTTTTTATACCCTTAGTAATCTGCACGCCAAGCTTTTACTGATTGATGGTGAAACTTTCGGATTGGGATCTCCTAATATTGACTATCGCAGTTTTCGTTATCAGCATGAGGTAATGCTTTTTGGAACACACAAAGGAATTGTTGAAGAAATCCGAAATCATATTGATGAAACGCTACTCAGCTGCCAGGATTTCGACCACCTGAGTTGGCTGCGCCGGCCCAGGATTGAAAAAGTGCTGGGGTGGCTGCTTTTGCCTTTCAGGCATATGTTTTAGAAAGGGATTTGGGGTTAGGTTTTAGGGATCGGGGATCGGTTTTCTTTGGCCGCGTGACAAAATAAATTCCTGCAAAAATCAGCAAACCACTTACAATCTTCACCCACGAAACCTGTTCAGCAAATAACATAATTCCGATTATAGCAACTATAACAGGTTGAATATATGTATAATATGCCACCACGGATGACGATAGCCGTTTGAGAGAATAGGTTATAAAGAAATATGCCATAAAGGTTGTGCCGACAATAATATAAAGAATCGAGAACCAGGTATATGAATCAAAGGAATTGAAATTTATTTCCATTGCCTGCCTGATGCTGAAAGGGAATACACCAACAAAACCAATCATAAACATCCAGCGCATCATTAAAACCGGGTTGTATTTTACCATAAGAGGCTTCGATATTACAAGAGAAAGACTCCAGGCAGCCGTATTTACAATGATAAACATATCGCCGGCGAGATTACCACCTTTGAGCGAAAGCGGGTTGCTAAGCAAAATAAGCATGAGTGCTCCTGCGGCACCCAATAGTATTCCTCCAAGTCTTGTTATCCCGATCCGTTCCTTAAGAATCCAGGCTGCAAATACCAGAACCAGTATCGGGCTGATTGAATTAATGATGGCTGCGTTTACAGGAGTTGTGTAATTAAGGCCGGTAAAAAACATCATCTGGTTTATTGCCACGCCCAGTAAACTGCTCAGGATGAGGCGCGGATAATCAGCACGGTCAATCTTCAGCACTCTAAATTCCTTAATGCTAAGTTGTATGACCAATACAATAATGAAAGTGCCGAGAACACGAAGGAAAATAATCTGCATAGGCAACAGGTGATTGGGCATCAAACCTTTGGCAATCCAGTAATTGGCGCCAAACAACATGGTTGCTGCAAGCATGGAAAAATGTGCGCGTGGGTTCTGTTTTACCATGCTTTGAATACTAGTTTTGAAAATGATTTGATTTGCAAAGGTGCGAAAAAACGAATTGTGGTAACGGGTAAAAAGTTAACTGCTAAGACACTAAAAGAGCACAGAGAAACAAGGAGAATAATAAACTCTGTGATTCTCTATGCACTAACTGCCTGCAGCAGGCAAGCATGCCTCCGTGTTCAAAAATACTCTTTTCTTAATTAAGGCATTTTAAGTTTACTACTGA
>JBAXOA010000233.1:0-3260 GCA_037133495.1 Mariniphaga sp.
TGGTCAGAAAAACATGACGAAAAAAATTAAAAAAACGAATTTTTAGAACCTCCCTAAAGTAAATGAATGGATCTTTATAACTTCTACCATACTGTTTTATCATTTCGATCTCCTCAAATACACAGTAATCACCGGGTAATGCAAAGGCAGACTTTTTATCATTCTTTTCAATCGCTTCAAAATTTCCAGTTTTATAAACAATTATGTATATCATACATTTAAATTTTTGGGTCAAAAAAATATTCTTTAAACACCTATGGGTTTAAAAATAATATAAATCTAGGTGACTTTCTATATGTAATATAAATATTTCAAAAAAAGTAATCCAAACCGGGTTACTTTTTTTTTGACCCGACATTAACGGGTTTAAACATTTAAAAACTCAAAATCATTTAAACTTTAAATTCAGAAATCATGAAAACAAAAAGAATTATTTCAGCATTGGTATTGGTTGCAATTGCATTTGTATCTCAGGCTCAACATTACAGGTCAAACGGAATGCCTGATATGCGCTACCGTGAAAACAGATCAAGTTACAGTGCACCAGCCCCTGTTCCGACATCGACGGTCAGGTATCAGAACGAATATCAACGTAACGAAGGAACGGTTGTCCAGTCTCATTACAAAACCACGAGTGATGGCACAAACACGAATAATTGGTCAACCTCTGGTAATACAAATCTTTCAACTGGACAAGCAGGTTCCAGAGCAAGAGATTATTCAACCGGAGCTACTAACTATGGAAGCGGGCAGACAATTCAGACAGGATCGCGGGGTGGGCAGTATTATATTAACAGCAACGGAAACAGGACATACGTTCCAAAACGGTAAAAATTTCAAAACTCTTAATTTCAAATAGTTAAATCATTTTTAAACTTAATAATTATAATCAGATGGAAAATAGCGATTTTAATGGAGGCGCATTAGCAATGTTCGTATGGATTTTAACATTAGCTCTTAGTATTGGTTCAGGAATATTATCCTGGAACTGGATTGAACCTCACAGCTTCTTTGGCGCAATTGGATTTTTAATTCTTTGGGGAATATTATCTAAAGTGGGCCACATGATCGCCTTTGGCGTTCTATATGCAATGTTCGAGAAATAAGCGCTAAGTAGATAAGCAAAAAAAAACAGAATATCAGAAAGTTAGTCATTCTGGTTATGTGAAATTTAAAATAAATAAGAAAAAATGGACAGAGAATTAATAATTCAAATGGTTCCGAATACCGAGCTCTTAAAAATATTTTTTCAATATGCTACAAAGGAACTTGGAGCCATTAAAATGAATGAAGTGATCGATAAGGTGAACTCTTCAAATAAAGTGTCGCGATTTTTACAGGAGGCAAAGAGAGTAAACCAAAGATTGGGAACAGATGATTTCCTGGGATGCATACATTCGAGCAGGAGTTTTGTCTTCGCGAAAGCAGAAACCATTTCAGTTGCAAGTATTGCTCTGATTATGAAATGGAATCACGAAGCCGGAAAACCCCTTCAGATATCTGACGATACTTACCTTAATAAAAGATTCTTCTCCGTTTTAGACAGATGTGATGGTTTTAAGACCCATGTTTTTGGTAATCTAAACTTTTTCGAAAGGTTCTTCGAGTATTTGGCAAATTTACTATCCAATGAATTTGCTAAAACATATATTGAAGATAAATTTTTTCTGTAAATCAATCAGGATTATTACCTTTAGAAATAATTTTGAAGTTTATTTTATAATTTGGGGTATCAATAAATATATTTTCAATAATATCTATTTTAAAAATTATGAACCTTAATTTAAATTTTACGATTATGAAAAAGTTATTTTTTTTGCTGATGTTATTCGCCGTGTTATTTACAGCTCAGGCCCAGGAGCAGAAAGTAGCAAGTAAAAACAAGCCATCTGAGGATTTGGAAAATTTACTGTTAGCTGATCAGTTGGCGAAATATGGTTACAAAACCTATTCTGCTACTGCTTTGATTGAAGCTGCAAAGATTATGAGTAGCTTAAAGACCCATGATCTTAAGTTTGAATCCTACAAACAGGAGCCAGCCACAAAAGAACAGGGAACTAAAAAGAGCAAGGAAGGATTTGATCTGGCTAGCATCCTGGGAGCTGCGAAAAAATATGCAGACGGGGATGCCAAATTACTTGCGACTATCACTGGATTGGAAAAGGCAAATCAGTCCACGAGAGGCAGGGTTGGAGGTCCGGGAGAACGAATTGATGTTGTTCCTCCAAACTCCACTCATACCTATGATATGAATTTCATTGAGCGTGAGCTTGCCGAAATAGCTGTAAGAGGAGACAATGATACTGATTTGGATTTGTATATTTATGATTCAAATAATCACCTAATTACTCAGGATACCGATTATACCGACAGATGTTATGTTAGCTGGGTTCCGGCATGGACAGGCCGATACAAGGTAGTGATAATGAATCGTGGTATGGTTGCTAACCGCTATACAGTATTATCAAATTAAATCCAATTTTACAGAGGGGCTGTTCAATTAAAAGCAACCCCTCTTTTTATTTATTAAACCAATGCCTGCAATGGTACTAAGCCGAAGACAAATGATTATTTATTCCTCAGACACAAATTCAAGGCTTCGAAGTTTACTCATAGTGATTATCATTCTCCTGAGTTTCTTGACTGTTTCTGCTCAGGAACTTCAAATTACAAGAGAGGTTGACGAAGCCCTCAATATTGCCAAAAGTGGTAAGTTTGAACAAGCTATTCCCGTTTTAAAAAAAAATGCAGAGATACCGGGATTTGATGCTTACAAGGCCCTTGAGATCAATATCTATCTGAACTTAAGCTATCTAGTAACAAAAGATAAGGCGTTGGATGTTGGAAGGGTAAATGAACTTACTGAAACCTACGTTACAAAACATGGCATTTCAAAAACTGACAGCTTAAAAAGTACTGATGAAATGAAATTATTGTATGTTGCTGGTTTAATTAATAGTAACGTTGGAAATAATGGGAAAATGATTTTGTTTTACTCAATTATTAAAAGTTATTATGAAGTAAATCACCTTAAGTTTGATAAATCATTTTCTGTTTTGATATATCAGCTTGCTCAAGGGTATTTAAATTTGAAAGACTATAAATCTGCAATTGAAACAGGACAAAAAGCATGGAACATAAATCGGGAACTATTCAGTGAAAAAAACGAGGAATCATTGGCAATAATTGAAATCCTGTATGCATGTGGATATTCCGGTGATGCTGACCCCCTCTCCGGTCATGTTGACCCCCATCAAGGA
>JBAXOA010000234.1:0-3239 GCA_037133495.1 Mariniphaga sp.
AAATGATTATTAAAAGTTTTAGGGCGCTGTGAACAAACGCAATAATTCTCTCTAAATCACGGCCTGATGGGCGTAACTAATTGATAATTTATAGATTGATAATTATTTAGAAGGCAAACCCGATACTTATTCCACCCCGGATCCATGGATATGGGACGCTGCTTACCTTGGCATTTACCTGATTGCCAGTTTGAGTCACCGTAATTTTATCAGCGATAAACGCTGGCAAATTATCATTTTTTGCCTTATTGATATCATCGGCAATATTTATGGCATCTGTAGGGGCGTTTGTAACAGCTGTGGCATTGCCGCTCAGCAAACCGGCTTCCAATCCCAAAAAGTAGAAATCGAGAGATATTCTTTTGCCAATCAGAAACTGAGCCCCAAATTGTAATCCGACATTCATCGTATTTAATTTTGCATTAAGATCTCCTTTATAGGGCAGATTTGTTTGAGAGTCGGTACCCGAAATACTTGCAGCACCCTTTATTTCCTGGTATTTTAGATAAGGTTCGATATAGAATCCTCTTGGCAGTACATTCTTTCCTGTATAGTGGCGGTAGGCAGCCCGGAGGTGCATCGTTCCAAATTCAGCAGTTTTCAGGTCGGAACTGCCATCTATACCGTATTTCCCGACAATTGATTTTTGATTGGGAAGACCAATTCCCAATGTAAAAGAATTCTTTGCGTTAATCATCCGCTCAAATTCAAAGGAGAGCGATTGAAAAGGAAGATTTACCGGTAAAAACTTCAAAACATTTTTACGTTCCAGGGTTACTGTATTCTTGTCCTCCTGAGCTGACACAAATAGTACCCATCCGGCCAAAATAACGAAAACGAGTAATTTTTTCATCGTAATAAATATTAATGATAAATGAAGTATACGTATTAAACGGTTATAATACTTCCTTTGTTCAATAAAATATCAAAAAGGTTATCCAAAATAGTGGCAGAAAATGGGAAAAGTATGCAGTCAGAATTTAAACAATATCGATATATTTCTATCTTTACGGTAATATTAACCGATTCAATCACCAGGGCGGGAAAGCAATGATGAAAAATATTTTGTGTACGCTGGTTTTGGCAATTTCCTTTTTAAGCAATGGAGTGGCACAATCACTTGAAACCTGTGTTAATTCGGCACTTCAGAACAGTCCGTTATTGCATGATTATAATAATCAATTACTTGCCGGCAAATTTGACAGTTTGCTCATACTGGCTTCGTTTAAACCTCAGGTAAATGAAATAGCACAATTAACTCATTTTCCTGTTGGTTCGGGATGGGGATACGACGAGGCAATAACAAATGGAGGTAATTATTCCGCTATGGCAAATGTCAGTCAGACTTTGTTTAACAAGAAACGTATCAGCGGTCAACTTCAAACCATCACCTTACTGAATCAGCAACTGAAGCTGAATGAGAAGATAACCGTTATTGATTTGAAGAAAAGTATTACTGATCAGTATCTTGTTGCATTTACCGATTTTGCTAAATATCAGTTCAATAAGTCGGTACTCGAATTACTCTTCAATGAACAAAAGCAAATAAAATCGCTGATTGACAGGGGCATATACCAGGTAACCGATTTTATGAATCTACAGGTATTAATTACTGCCCAAAAAATTGTCGTGTCTCAATCATATATTCAGCTGAAGAACGATCTTGCTTTGCTCCACTTTATTTGTGGTATCACCGATCAGGTAGAAATCAATTTAACAAAACCTGAAATAACGGTTCAGAGTATTCCGGATCCGGAACATTCGCCCTTATCGGCGCTCTTTCGGATAGACAGTCTTAAAAACAGTAACAGCAGACAGCTTATTGATCTTGCCTATCAGCCACGAATTAGTGCTTTTGCCGATGCCGGATTTAGCGCTATTACTCCTGCTAATATAACCCACAACATTGGAACCAGTTTCGGTATCAACTTTTCCATCCCGATCTACGATGGAAAGCAGCGTAAATTACAGAATGACAAGATCAATTTAGCTGAGAATACCCGAATATTTTACAGGCGAACCTATTCTTCGCTATACAAAATTCAATACAATCAGCTCAAAAATCAACTTCAATTAACTGATGGATTGATTGGAGAAATAAAAAATCAATTATCGGAGCAGGAGCGGCTGATTGACCTTTATCGAATTGAATTGGATAAAGGGATGGTTAGATTTATGGATTTCCTCACAATTTTAAATAATTATTCTGTAACAAAAATCAATTTTCTTGCAACAGAAATGAACCGCATGCAAATTATTAATCAATTGAATTATCTCAAATGAGCAATTTCAGAACATTATTGGCTTTAATAATGATTTTTCAAATTATGGGCTGCAACTCTAAGGCACCGTCAAAAGCTGAAGAGATTGCTCAGGTTTCGACTCCGGTAACTATAACATCTATTTCAACAATCCCGATTAGCGAGCTGATCAGTTTCAATGCGGTTTCTGCTTATCAGCGAAAAAATATAGTAAAATCCACAATTAATGGATATATTAACGAATCATTTGTAAATCAAGGAGATATTGTAAAAGCCGGACAGCCATTATATGCCATTAAAACTAAAGAAGGAGATGCTTTGAGTAAATTCGCTGCCAAAGATTCTTTACTCAACTTTAAGGGAAAGCTGACAATTGTTTCCCCTTCTACAGGCATTGTCACAGAAGCAACGAAACAGACAAATGATTATATCGGCGATGGTGAACAGTTGTGTATCATTGCAGTTCAGAGCAGTTTTGTTTTTTTGCTGAATATTCCATATGAACAAAACAAGTATGCGGTGGCAGGTAGCAGGTGCAGCATCCTACTGCCCGACTCAATGACTTTTCAAGGAACTATTTCCGGCAAGCTTTCCACCGTTGATCCGGTATCTCAGACTCAAGGTTTTGTTGTAAAGCCACAAAATATAAAACTTCTTCCCGAAAATTTGTCTGTTATCGTGCAGATCATTAAAAACACAAAGAAAAATGCACAGGTGATTGATAAATCAGCTGTTCTGGCTGATGAAACAATGGAGAATTTCTGGGTGATGAAATTGATTAACGACACAACAGCTGTAAAGATTGCAGTAAAAACAGGAATTGCCTCCGGCAGTAAAATTGAGATTATTTCTCCTGTTTTTACCGAACGTGATCGTTTAATCAATACAGGAAATTATGGTTTGTCGGATACTGCATTTGTAAACATCAATCAACGCTAAGGTAATGAGAGATTTTTTCGTTTCGCATAAGAATCCTGT
>JBAXOA010000235.1:0-3222 GCA_037133495.1 Mariniphaga sp.
TGCTCACGCTTTTATGGAGCGCCAAAGAAGCCATGTTTAAATGGTGGGGTAGTGGTGATGTAGATTTTAGTGAGGTATTACGTTTTGATCCATTCGATTTTTCAACAGAAGGGATCATTCAAGCGAGATTTGAAAAATGGGAAATAGTTATTCCTCTCGAATTACATTATCGGTTGATGGGGGGTATGTCTGTTGTGTGGGTGAATAATAAGTGAGGAGTGAGGAGTGAGAAGTGAGAAGTGAGAAGTGAGAGGTGTAAGTAATAGTTCCCCTCATGTGCGCCTGCGCATAGGAGGGGCAGCCGAGCGGTTTAGCGATGGCGGGGTGGTTAGTCTGCTACTCGGATATTATTTCTAGGTATCAATTTAAGACTCTTGAGCAGCGTTTGTTTAATCTGGGTTTTCACAATTTGTCCCATGGTAGTGGCACGCAAATACTTGGGTTGTTGAAAGAACTCTGATAGTTCCACTTTGAGCTGTTCAATTTTTTGATCCGATGAAATATTATCGCCGATCATGATGTCGAGTAATTCCTTCACCCTGAATTTTGCAGAAGATAAACGGAACGCCATCTGTGTTTTTTCTTCGGCCTGATATTGTTCAATGGATTCTATATTCAAGTGTTTGGTAACTATATCAACAAATGGTTTATTCTCTTTAAAGAATTGAGGTAAGTATAAATTTTTTCTGCCCTCGTAAGATTGTTGATCAAAATCAATTGGGCGGATGCGGTATTGAAAATCTACAATGTCTGGTGTAATGTTTACCACAAAATTATAACTGCGCATGTCGCCGAGTAAATGCGCAAAACAACGCTCATTAAATTTTACAAACTCCTTCGCCAAACGAATCTGATTAGTGCTTGTGTGATTTAAATAATCTTGAATAAAAATATCTCCTGGAATGCCGGGGATATGTTCTTCTACAAGCGTATCGCCTTTTGTAAAATATACAATCCTGTTGGGAGAGAGTAGGTGTTCTAATTCTAGTCCATAGATCCTGCTCGAGTCTGCTTTCTTAATATAATAGTGATCGTAATTATCGTTGTATTTATTGATGATGCGGATGCGGATGGGCTGACTATTTCCGAAGAAACAAAAATCAATACCGGCAACATCTAAATGATTTACAAAACTAAGATCGCCCTTGGTTTTGAGGTAGGCATAGTTCATCACTAGAGTCTCACGTAAATATTCCCATTGGTGCATATCATAGGAAGCTTTTTCCCATGCGGTATCTTTTCCGTTCTTGTCTTTGATGGGAACGGTATAGGTAAAGTTCCGAAGATCGTTATAGGAAGCAGGGAGGTTAACTTCCCTTCCATATTTTATTAAATAATCGCGCAGCGGGGTTTGCACCGGAAAGATGGGTTTCTTTCTAGAGGGCCGATCTGGCTGATCGCTGGTTCGCTGATTTTCGAAAAGATTAATCAAGTAATATAGGTTCGTTGTCGTCAGTAATATTCAAATTTACGGCATCTGCGCCAGCAATTCCTTCAATGCTGCCACGAATATGTGCGGCGTTCAATAAAACCTTTTCTAATTGCTTCTCGCGGGCCTTCCATAATTTTTCCATGGTATCTCTTTCGCGTTGAATACTCTGACGCATATTCATGAATCCTTCACGGATGGCTTTCCACTGTTCGCTGAATTCGGTGCCAATTAAATAATCGTAGAGCATCACCATTTTATCGCCCTTATTCTCCTGACTTTTTTTAGCATCGTGCACTTTTAAAATGGCGTTTCGTAAAACAAGAGCTACACTTTTTACTTCTGCAAATGTGCAGATATATACGCCATCTCTTTCTCCAAATCGATCCATGTCTTTTGGAAAAGCTTGTGTAACAATCACAGCCACATCAGCGCCAAGGTTGCGCATATCGGTTTTAAGTTTTTCGATCCAGTCGTTCGAGAAGTCTTTGGTACGTTTACTTTCATAGATGATCTTACCCGTTTCAACACCTAAGCGATTGTGCACTACTTGAATGCAATCTGCGCCACGAACGCCTTTGCCTACTTCTTCTATTTTATCGAAAGGAAAACTAGCAGCTAATAATTCTTCGAGCATTAGTTCTTGCACTTCGCCTTGTAATTGCATGCTGCCTTGTTCAGATTTACGGCGCATTTCTTCGGCCAGTTTTTTCTGATCGTCTAATTGCTTTTCTAGTTCTTTTACCCTCAATTGATGTTCCTGCTCTTTCAGGTTAATTTTTTCAGATTCATCCTTGAGCAATTGTTCTTTCAATTTCTCACGTTCTTCCATGAGTTGGCGCTGAACATTTAATTGAAGTTCAGCTTCTCTGTTTTGGAGGGCCTGTTCTTTTTGCAAGTATTCGAGTTCCTTTTTACGGGATTCTTTCAGCTTCTCTGCATTTTCTGTAGCGGCGTCTTCCAAGAGTTTCAGTTGGTTCTCAAAATCAGAGCTCACAGATTTCTTGATCGACTCCTGAAGTTCGGATTGTAATTTTTTCTTTTCTTCTTCCAGTTTCAGCGCCGCTTCTTTTTCCTTATCGGAAATGATTTGTTGGAAGGATTGTTCTTTGAGTTTGAATTCCTGGTCCTTTTTATTCTGCCAATCGAGCATTTGGTTGCGTAATTCTTTCTGAATTTCTTCACGCATAGATTCACCAGGTTCGAACTGGTGGTGGCAATTAGGACAATTTATGATAAACGCGGCCATTGATATTTTTTTACAAAGTAAGCGATTGCCGCGAAATGGAAAAACTCCCTACATTTGCAGTCCTTAAAGCGGAGGTGGCGAAATTGGTAGACGCACTACTTTGAGGTGGTAGCGGGGTAACAGCCGTGGGAGTTCGAATCTCCTCTTCCGCACAAAAACCTTCCCGGTTCCCGGGAAGGTTTTGTTATATCAGGCGCGTTGCGAATGCATTCGCAAAAGCGTCTGATATAACAAAACCCGCGGGCGAAGCCCGCGTAGGTTTTTGGGTACGCGCCCCACTCAGAGTTCACGGAACGTAATCTCTCTTTTCTTTACCCGCCCTGAACTCGCAACACTTAATCTCCATAGTAAAATAAGATTCTCAAACTATTATCTCTTGCATAAAAGAAGTAGACATTAAAGCCCGTTCTCTATTTTAAAAAACTGCTAGTTGCGTAAATCCATCCAAACTGGAACGCTAAGCGATTAAAAAAGTAATTTAAATAGTGCAAATAAATTATATAAGTGAAATGAGTTGCCTATATTGTACTGTTAGCGGTCAGCT
>JBAXOA010000236.1:0-3202 GCA_037133495.1 Mariniphaga sp.
ATCTCTAATCTGAAAATTTTAATTTTTGGAGGAGAGGTATGCACTACAGATCTTGCCCGAAGATGGTGTAAACCCGGCCGCCTGGTTTATAATACTTATGGTCCTACCGAAGCGACTGTCATTGCCACCTGGTCATTGCTAAATGCTACTGATATTGTCACAATTGGAAAACCATTGCCTGGATGTGATGTGATGATAGTGAACGATAACATGGACGCAGTTGAGGATTATGAAGAGGGGGAGATTCTGATAGGAGGAGAAAGCATTGCAAGGGGATACCTTAACCGCGATGATTTAACTGCTCAGAAATTTATTAGGACTGCTAAGTTTAAAGGTGTGCCGGAGCAGTACTACCTTACCGGAGATGTTGCCCGGCACGCTCCCAATGGAGATATTATCTATGTTGGACGAAAGGATGCACAGGTTAAAATACGCGGATTCAGAGTAGAACTTGCTGAAATTGAAGAATTGATCCTTCACTGCGATTGGGTGCAGGCCGCTGCGGTTTCTTTGGATTCAAATTCGCAGCAACTTGCTGCCTATGTAATTGTAGAAAAAGATAAAGAGGTTGACAGAGAGCAAATTGCATCTGTTTTGCGAAGTCAGCTTCCCTACTATATGATTCCCTCATCGTTGGATGTACTTCCCTCGTTTCCAATGACTTCAAGTCAGAAAATAGACAGGGACAAACTCCCTTCTCCTGTCATGCCATTATTTATCTCCCTTCTAAAGGAGTTTATTCCTCCCAAAACCGACCTGGAAAAGGAGTTGGTAAGATTTATCGCATTAAACATACACCGCTCTGATATCTCAATGAACGACAATTTCTTCGATGAGCTGGGAGGACACTCTCTGCTCGCCGCGCTCATTGCTTCAGATATGCGTGAAAATCAGATGTTCGAACAACTTTCAGTACGCGATTTCTACAAATATCCGATCCTTTCAGACCTTGCCAGCGAATTGGAGAAAAAGCGGCCAACGTCTGAAAAGACAACATGTAAAGAACGCGAAATACATACGCCCACAGGATGGAGCTATTATACATGCTCAATTTTACAGGGCATTTCAATGCTCTTTATTGCTCTCATCTTCGGAATTGAATGGCTGGGACCGTTCTTTGTTTATTCCTATTTTTTTCAGGCAGATTATAGCGTGCTTGACTCCCTTTTGATGATGCTTATTTCATATTTTTCTATTCTTCCGGCAATTACTTTTTTCGTGATTGCTTTGAAATGGCTTGCAATCGGTAAGATAAAACCCGGAAAATACAAGCTTTGGGGTAGTTACTACTTTCGTTTTTGGCTTGCCGATAAGCTGGTAAATATCTCGCCAATTTCCTATTTTACTGGCACGCCAATTATGAATGTGTTCTTACGACTCTTAGGTGCAAAGGTGGGTAAAGACTGTTACATCAATACATCAGCCATTTCCGCTTTCGATCTTTTTAAAATTGGGGACAATGTTAGTATCTGTACTGATTCGCATCTGAAAGGATTCACTATATCAGACGGTTACCTTCAGATAGGAACAATAGAAATTGCGGATGATTGCTTTGTAGGAACACGCTGCTGTTTGGCGCATAACACAAAAATGGAGCAAAACTCATCAATCGAAGATCTGACACTAATACCCGAAGGAGGTATGATTCCAAAGGAAGAAAACTGGGGCGGATCTCCTGCCGTAAAGTTGGGAATGAACCAAAAACAGGAGCGAACCTCGCTTTGGTCAACCCGCAGCACATTATCCTATATGGTAACTGTATTTCTGATTCCATTGATTACAATGATTGCCTACTTCCCGGGAATGATGGTGATTGCGCATGTCGATTATCAATCAGAAACTTGGACTGATCTATTGCCGCTGATATTTTTTGTAGGGGTACTTTTTGTCGTCATTTTGGCCTTGACGATTGTACTGCTTAAATGGATGTTACTGGGAAATATCAAGGAAGGAAACTATCGTATAAATAGCAGTTTTTACCACAGAAAATGGTTTTTTGATCAGTTAATGAAGCTCAGTCTTCAGGTGCTTGGAACGTTATATACCACACTTTATTTGCAGATATGGTTCAGAATGCTGGGGGTAAAGATGGGTAAAAGGGTCGAGATTTCTACCGTTGAATTTATTTCCCCGGACCTTTTGGTGACAGGTGATGAATGTTTTCTTGCAGACTCTGTTTCTGTTGGCGCGTCAGTTGTTCGCAATGGCTATATCAGAATCGCAAAAACATATATCGGGAACCGTACTTTTGTTGGAAATAGTGCTGTGATTAGCCCTGATACCCGACTAGGGAATGATGTACTGGTAGGTGTTTTATCGAAGGTGAGTGAAAAGGATTTGCCGGCAAAAGATGGAACATCGTGGTTTGGATCGCAAGCGGTATTTCTGCCAAAAAGAGATATAAACCGCGATTTTTCAGCAGAAAGAACCTATAAACCAACTAGAAAGCTGTTCATCCTGCGTTATTCTATTGAATTTTTCAGGGTTGTACTCCCAGCCATTTTATTCATCACTTTTGCCTCTCTGATCGCCAATATCACTTCTTACCTGCAAGTCGAGAAGGATTTATGGGAGTTGGTTCTGCTCTTTCCGATAATGTATTTGGGAGCAGGAATAATGGGAACAGTGATAATGACGATATTTAAATGGGTGATCATTGGACGCTATATACCAGACAATAAGCCTTTATGGAGCAGCTATGTATGGCGAAGCGAACTGGTGACCGGATTATATGAAAATTTCCTTGTTTTGTTTTTCCTTAATATGCTGACAGGTACCCCTTTTATCAAATATCCGCTCCGAATGATGGGTTGCAAAATCGGAAAGAAAGTTTGTATTTACACCACCCAGATCACAGAATTTGACCTTGTGAGGATGGGAGATTATTCCGTTGCCAATGATAATTGTACTTTACAAACGCACCTTTTTGAGGACAGGGTGATGAAAATGTCGTATGTTGATATTGGTAAAGAGTGCAGCATAGGAGGTATGGCAGTGGTTTTGTATGACTCAAAAATGGAAAATCGGTCAGTTCTGGAGCCTCTGTCTGTTTTAATGAAAAGTGAGACACTGCCTGCAAATACAATATTTATAGGTGCACCCGCAACGAAACTCGTTGAAAAATAAATATATAGTTACTGCATTACTTGAGCCACTAATGGGACTCGAACCCACGACCTGCTCATTACGAATGAGCTGCTCT
>JBAXOA010000237.1:0-3152 GCA_037133495.1 Mariniphaga sp.
GGATAAAGCCAATGCTATTGCTCAACGCTCATATGCCAATTCTCCACATTTATTCGTTGACAAGTGGGATACGCCAATTTTGGTTATTCATGGTGAAAAAGATTACCGTATCCTTGCCTCTCAAGGCATGTCGGCCTTTAATGCAGCAGTTTTGCGGGGTGTTCCGGCAGAAATGCTGATCTTTCCTGACGAAAACCACTGGGTGCTCAAACCTCAAAATGGAATTCTTTGGCAAAGGGTATTCTATCAGTGGCTGGATAAATGGTTGAAATAATGAATTAAAAAGACAAAGGAATTAAGGTCAATCACTTTAATGATTAAATTTGTACAAATATCAATAATGAAAACACTTAGTATATCTATATCGGATTTGGAATATAATCAATTCGGAATAAATAAAGATAAATTATCATTTTCTGAATTTGTTGACATTGTAAACAAGGAGATTGCAAAACAATCGCTTGATAAATGTGTCAGGCTGGCTGAGAAATATGGGCTTTCCAGAATAACAATGGATGAGATTTCGGATGAAGTAAGGCTTGTTAGAAATGCAAAAGCTAGTCATTGATACAAATGTGTTGGTGTCAGCATTGATACAACGGAACTATCCATTTTTTATCGTTTATCATTGCATATTGGAAAATATTGTTGAAGTATGTATTTCAGATGAATTATTTGAAGAATATTTAGATGTTTTGTACCGACCTAAATTCAGTAAATACCCTGATTTTCTTGTTAAAGCTGAATCTGTATTAGCTCAGATTGAAAGTAAAGCAACCAAATTTTTCCCTAAGGAACGATTTGAAATTATTGATGACAAAAATGACAACCGGTTACTTGAATTAGCTTATGAGTCTAATGCAGATTTTATCATTACTGGCAATACGAACGATTTTGTAATGAATATTTTTAAAGGAACAAGAATAGTAAGTCCTAAAGATTATTGGGATAGTTACAGATTGGAATAACTTATTAAATCTAAATGTGGACGGGTGACTTACAGAATATCAATCGAATATGGCGCGTCTCGAATCATCAATTTCTAATTTTACAACCTCTTTTTCTTATTCCATTAAATGAACACTCGCGCATCTGGAATTCTCTTGCACCCAACTTCCCTTCCGGGGAAATATGGAATTGGTTCGCTTGGTGCTGAAGCACGCCGGTTCGTCGATTGGTTAAGCGATTCGGGGCAAAAAATCTGGCAGATTCTGCCGCTCGGTCCCAGCGATTTTAGCCACTCTCCTTATCAGTGTTATTCTGCATTCGCCGGAAATACCGATCTTATCGATCTTGATGAACTGGTTGAGATAAATTTACTTGACAGTGACGAGCTGCCTCCGGCAAAAGCATTTCCGCCAGAAAACATTGATTATCATAACGTACGGAAATTCCGGGAACCCTTTCTAAATAAGGCATTTCTCCGTTTTCGGGAAACAGGTGGTTTCGGCTGGAGTGATTACCGGCAGTTCTGGAGCGAAAATGCCTGGTGGCTCGATTCATGGTCGCTGTTTTATGCTTGTCGTAAAAACTTAAAAGGCAAAGATTGGAGTTTTTGGGAAGATGCTCTTGTGGACCGAAAAGATGACGCACTTGCTCTTTATTATCGAACATATCGTGAAGATGTTGAATATCAAAGATTTATACAGTTTATATTTTTCAGGCAATGGACGTCGCTGAAGAACTACGCCAATCATTCAGGAATTAAAATATTTGGAGATATTCCGCTTTATGTTTCTTATGACAGTGCAGACGTTTGGACAAACCAGGATATTTTTTTGTTGGATAATAAGAATAAACCAACTAAAGTAGGAGGGGTGCCACCCGATTATTTCAGTGAAACCGGACAACTTTGGGGAAATCCCTTATACGATTGGGGAAAACTAAAGCAACGCAACTACGATTGGTGGATTGCTCGGTTACACTTTAATCTTCAAATGTTTGACCTTGTCAGGATCGATCATTTCAGAGGCCTGGAGTCGTTCTGGGCAATTCCTTATGGTGAGAAAACAGCCATTAATGGTGAATGGTTAAAAGCAGATGGTGACGCTATGTTAAAAATTTTGCATAGTCAGATCGGTCATCTGCCAATTATCGCCGAAGATTTGGGTTCGATAACCAAAGAAGTTCACCATCTGCGAAAAAAATATCACTTACCGGGTATGAAAGTTCTTCAATTTGCGTTTGCTTCAGATGCAACTAATGAACATTTGCCTCATAATTATGCGACTGATTTTGTGGCATATACCGGAACGCATGACAACGACACTACCGTGAACTGGCTGAAAACGGCAAAAGGGGAGGAGCGTGAACATATTCATCACTTTTTTGGCACCCACCAGATCGATCAGTGGAAAGCGATCAGGGTAGTTTTGGGTTCGGTCGCGCAAATGACCATCATTCCTGCGCAGGATGTACTCGGACTCGACTCGTCTGCACGCATGAACACGCCGGGCACAATTGTTGGAAACTGGAAATGGAAACTGGGTTCATTGACTGACCTTAAGGAATCCGGCGAAAAACTGAAAGCGCTGACCCTTCTATACGGACGTTAATACCGCCTCAATGAATTTTTCGGGCTGCTCGGCATGCAACCAATGTCCCGCATTGGGAATATCAATAATTCTGGCTTCAGGGTATATTCCTTTAATAATGGGTAGATCCTGATCCGAAATATAATCGGAATTAAGTCCCCTGATAAAGGTGACCGGATAGCTGAGAATGGGTTTTCGGTCGTCAAACCATTCACTGTTGACATCGCTTGTAATTGATACAAGAGCATACCTGAGCGCTGGAACATTGATTTTCCACTCAAAATAACCCTCCTTATTACGATGGATATTTTTAATGAGAAATTGACGTAAAGTGCTGTTTTGTAGTCTTTCTGCGAGGAATGAATCTATTTCTTGCCGGGATGAAACAGCAACCAGATTGAGCTCCTCCATCATTTCCAAAATTATTTCATGCTGCAATACTGATTTTAATGATTGACCTGCACGATGATAGTTTTTAGGCGTAATATCAGCAACGATGAGGCCGTTCGTTAGCTCAGGATATTCGGCAGCAAACATCATAGCCAGTTTACCACCCATGCTGTGACCAAGAATAATTGCTTTGGGGATGTGATGGTCTTTGAAAAACTGACAGAGGTC
>JBAXOA010000238.1:0-3119 GCA_037133495.1 Mariniphaga sp.
GGTCCTCCTGGGGCAATAGCTCCAAGGGGACTTGGCACCTGGTCGATTTCTGGCGTCTCAGGTATCACGACATGCACAACCACATCTGGTCCGACCGCCTCTATTCCGGCTGACAACATCTCTACCTACAAGTGTTTGGTTACAGCAGCGGTCGCTGGAAGTTACACCGCTATCTTTACCTTCCCTGGGGACACGGCTTTTTTCCCGGTAGCGCCAGTATCTTCAACGGCGATTGTTGTTAATAAGGCAACGCCAACAATTGCGATCTCTGAAACACCTGCGACCCTCACTCTGGGGTCAAGCGCTATTTTTAAGGCGACCGTTACTGGAGCCGTAAATGCGGCAGCTCCAGCCGGTGTTGTTACTTTTACTATAGGAGGTAATGCGGGCGCTACGGCATGTACGGCAGCTCCGGTGGTTAGCTCAGCTGGAAATGTCACGACATACACCTGCACCGTCTTAACGCCGAAGGCGGGAACATACTCCGCGCAGGCAACCTTTGCACCCGATTCAAATTATTTGGGAGTTACGAGCAACACCCTTTCGGTGGCGCTGTTACTTGCGCTTCCTACAATCACGCTTACCAACACAACTGCGACTTTGGGTAACTCAACGACGCTGATAACCACCGTCACCGGCGTGGCGCTACCGGCGGTTCAACCAAGCGGCGCGGTTACTTGGGCCATCCTTGATCCAAGCAACAATCCTGTGACCTGCACTGCCGCGGGGATTGCAACTTCTTCAAACGTTACGACCTATCAATGCACCTTTGTGACGGCCAACCCAGGGGTTTATCACGTCACTTCTACGATAGCTGCAGACACAAATTATTCGACGGTGACTTCATCCATCCTCGCGATCAACCTTGGCCAAACAGTTCCTACTATTTTTGTAAGTAATACGCCTTCCAATCCAACAGTTGGACAGTCACTAACATTTACCGCTCTCGTTTCTGGCACATCGCTCTTGCCTGCGCCAACAGGTGCGCTCTTGTGGAGCGTGACTGGATCTGCCACTAGTTGTACCTCGACCATTCCAGGAGTAACGGGCGCCACTTCCACCTTGTACACCTGTCAGATAGCAACCCCAGTTTCTGGCCACTACATCGTCACCGCGACTTATCAAGGTGATGGAAACTTTGCTGCGCTACCAACGACAACGGCCATCAATGTCTTTGTAGATAAGGCCACTCCAACAATTGCGGTAACCGCATCTCCGTCCATTCCGGTATTTGGTAGCACGATCACTTTCACGGCAACAGTTACTGGAGTGGTAGGCGCTACGCAGGCGACCGGCTCGGTATTATGGACGATCAACGGCGCCACCTCAACCTGTTCTCCTTTGGGGCCGCTTGGACCAATTGCTGGAACTAGTGCAGAGAAGGTGGTTTATACCTGCACAATCCCAGCATCACCCGTAGCGACTTACAGCGCGACGGCAACATATTCTGGAGATGCCAATTACTACAACCTCCCTGCAACAACGGCGGTTGCTGTAACCGTTGCACAGGTAACGCCATCTGTAGTCCTCAGCTCCGGTGGCGGGGGTTCAAAGGGCGGAACTCTCACCTTCACTGCGATCGTCAATGGAGTGCCGGGAGCAACTGCCCCAACTAGTCTCAATGGCGGGGTCACTTGGAGCGTTACTGGAACTGGTACCGCATCGGCGTGTACGACTGGCTCCACTACTTCTGGTTCGAACACTTCGTACACGTGCACTATTACCACCTCGACGTACGGTAGTTATATCGTGAGGGCAACTTACCTCGGCGACACGAACTACACAGCATCTGCCTCCAATACCGTCACTGTCGGTATTGCAAACGCCACTCCTACGATTGGTTCCGTTTCGTACTCCGCCACAACGCTAGGCGGCTCGTCCACACTCACAGTTGTTGTTACCGGAACTGCGGCATTCACGCCGACTGGAGCTATTACCTGGCTCATTACTGCGCCCGATTCAACCGCTATTTCTTGTTCATCACCCACTATCGTGCTCAATAGTCCCGCGACTTATTCGACGACCTACACCTGTGCAATTCCGACGGCAACGGCTGGCAATTATTTGGCCGCCGCTACCTTCCCTGGTGACACCAACTACAACCCAGTAACTTCAGCAACAACGACAATTCCCGTCGCAAAGGTAGCTCCTACATTAACGGTCACCGGTATTCAGTCGAGTACAACTTCTGGAGAGATTATTACTTACACGGGCACAGTTACTGGAGTAACGGGATCGGTCGCGCCTACTGGAGCCCCAACTTGGTTGGTTACTGGGCCGAGTGCCGCTAGCGATATATGCGCAAGCACTACGGGGCCGGTTACAAATGGAGTGAACTCGATCTATACCTGCGTTGTTCCAGCAACACTTGCGGGTACTTACACTGCAGTGATTAGCGTCGGTTTGGATACCAATTACCTCGCCGCGGGTCCATCATCTCCAATATTCTCGTTGTCGATCTCCAAGATCACACCTACTGTCACCGTAAATACTTCGTCAGGGACAGCAACCTTAGGAACCACCTTCACTTTCACCGCGACGGTAGCTGGGGCTGTCGGGGGAGCGACGCCAACCGGCACGGGCACTTGGTCGATCGTCGGATTAACGGGTATTACCTGCAGCGGCCCTACTGGTCCAACGACTTCGACCCCTACTTCCGTGGTGACCTACAGCTGTCCTGTTGTCGCGATATCTGCAGGAACATATGTTCCAGTCTTTACATACGGCGGGGATTCCAACTACTCTCCCACTGCCCCAACGTCTGGCTTCACCACAACAGTGGCTAAAGCGAATCCAACCGTCGGGGTTACCGCTGGTGCTACCCCAGTACTGGGCGGGACTATTACATTTACTGCAACGGTGACGGGACCTACTAATGGTGTTTCACCGTCTGCCCCTGGAACATGGGCAATCACTGGTGTTACTGGAGTAAGAGCATGCGGCACGATTACCGGCCCAACTCAGTCGGGCAATATTGCAACGTACCATTGTACTGTCGTTGCTACCCGTGCAGGTTCATATGTTGCTTCATATACTTTCACTGGAGATAGCGATTACAACGCTGTAGGGGCGGTTTCTTCACCATCGGTACCGGTGCTTGTTGCCACACCAACTGTTGT
>JBAXOA010000239.1:0-3109 GCA_037133495.1 Mariniphaga sp.
ACTTACGTTTCTGGTACACCTTTCGAAGTAACAGTTAATTACAACTAAAAATAAATGCCTTCTGAAGAGGTTGCCGCAACAAGCAGCATCTCTTCAGAAGCGGTTTCCCTGTCTATTCATGAAGTTTTAACGGACTTTTTTAAAAAACCGAAATGAATAAAATTATACTTCTGATCTGCATTTTTTCAATTATCGTATTGTTACCTGTTTCAAAAGTTTTTGCCCAGGCCAGCGTTACCGCCCGTGCCTCTGCCGAAGTGATCCAGGTGCTCACCGCAACAGAAACTGCCGAACTTAATTTTGGACGTTTCTCACCCGAGAGCTCAGGTGGTCTGGTAAAACTGACTACCGACGGAACCCGGACATCTGCCGGCACGGTAGCCTTGAGTGGCGGAACTGCAAACTCAGCTATTTTTTATATCACAGGACAATACAACGCAACCTTTTCGATTGTCCTGCCTTCAGGTCCTGCAATACTCACCAACAGTGTGAGTGCCAAGACGATGGAGGTGAGCAGTTGGGAATCGTTCCCGGCAGCAGGCTTAGGTACAGGTTTGCTCAGCGACGGAACAAAGAGCGTCAATATTGGCGCTACCCTCAAGGTTGGGAATATGATTGATAACCCGGTTGGGATTTATACCGGCACCTATGCGGTCACTTTTTCTTACAATTAAAGAAGGACTTTGCTTCAGAACAAATAACCCATTAAATTGGTTGATAAAGAAAGGGCAAAGGAAAAATGGGATTTATTAGCTCGTTATCCTTTGCCCTTTTTCTCCTTCAGAATTAGAATTAGTATTTGATACGATGGCACACAGCAAACCGTCAGTGTTTCAATTACAACTTAAATTAAATGTTATATTAAACAAAATTGATAACAAGTTGTTAGATATAAGAGCAATAAAAGGTATAATACATCTGTTTTTTAGCTATATTTGCGCGTTTTTATTGCTTGTAATCATGGACAACTTATTCATTATGAAGAAAAACAACGTTATACGACGATCAAATCCTCTTTTTCTGTATTTTGCCGGATTGATGTTCCTTTCAATTTTCATCACCCAAGGAGTTCAGGGACAAGGTAATCTGTTGATCACCCCCCGCAGGGTGGTATTTGAAGGGACGAAAAAAACACAGGAACTCAATCTTGCCAATACCGGGCAGGATACTGCCAAATATAATGTTTCAATAGTACAATACCGGATGAAGGTAGACGGCTCTTTCGAAGAGATTACGACTCCTGATCCCGGACAAAATTTTGCGGATAAATTTATCCGTTTCTTCCCGCGTTCTGTCACTTTGGCTCCTAACGAGGCCCAGGTTGTAAAAATGCAGCTAACAAAAACAGATCAGATGGTACCGGGCGAATACCGCTCGCATGTCTATTTTAGGGCTGTACCCAAACAGACTGCATTAGGCACCGAAGAGGTGAAAAAAGATTCAACCGCTATTGGTGTTAAACTGATCCCCATCTTTGGGATCACTATTCCCGTAATTATTCGTTCAGGTGAATCGACCACGAAGGTCACCCTGTCGGATCTGAAACTGGAGATGATCAACGATTCCATTCCGCGCCTTCAACTAGCGTTTAACCGGACAGGCAATATGTCGGTTTATGGTGATATTCAGGTTGATCATGTATCTCCTGAGTCCGTGGTTAAAAGCGTAGGAACGGTAAAAGGCATTTCTGTCTATACGCCTAATCCGGTGCGCAGGTTCCAGATGGAATTAGAAAAGAAAGCCAAAGTGGATTTCCACAGGGGTACTTTAAGAATTACTTACACCTCACAATCGGATACAAAACCCGAAAAATTCGCCGAAGCGGAACTAAAGTTGCAATAGCCCACACCGGTTATGTTTCTGGAACCCGCTTTTGGTTTTAAAAGATATCATGAATAAACGACTAAAAACGGGTACAAGGACTTTTATTCTCGCAATGCTATTGGTGTTGTCGGGATTGTATGGTTATTCTGCACGAACAGCCTCTCTTACTGGAAACTGGAATAGCACAGCTACATGGGGAGGAGCGACGGTGCCTACATCGGCGGATGATGTTACCATTAACAGCGGCATAACCGTTACTATTAATGCAACTGCAAGTTGCCTGAGCATGACTAATAACGGAATCCTCACTGCAACTACTTTTGGAATTACGGTTGCGGGTGCATGGGTTAACAACGGGACTTTTAATTCTGGAACTAGTACAGTGACATTTAGCGGAACCAGTGCAGCTATTAACTCCGGTACTGGTACTGAAAATTTTAACAATGTTGCTACTGCTTCGGGTGCTACAACTTTAACTATAAATTCAGCGGTTACTGTTGGCGGAAGCCTAACACTGAGCAATACGGCCAATACCAATTCCATTACGATAGCAAGCAGCAATTCCATTACAGTAAGCGGAACGACAAGTATTCTGAGACCTACAACCAGTGGTTCCTCCACACTTAATGTTGGTGCCGGAACCTTGACAACAGGAGTGCTTACTCTTGGAGGAAGTACCAGCAGGAATACTACAGTAACAGTTTCAACTGGTACTGTTAATGTATCGGGGAACTTTACTGGAGCAGGGACATTTTCTCAATTTACTTTTTCGAGCAATGGTACATTGAAAGTTGGTGGCAGCGGCACGAATGCAATACCACAAAACGCCACACTTTGGACTTTCACTCCTAGCACAGGTACGGTTAACTTTAATGCTAATGGGGCTCAAACTGTAGGAGTAACCACCTACAATAATCTTATTTTTTCAGGTAGTGGTGTAAAATCAATGTTAGCCAGCACTTCCGTTACAGGTAATTTAAACATTAGACCAGGTGGTGTTGGTACTGCAACTACAAGTATTGCTACCGGGCAAAATCTCTCTGTCAACACTCTTTCTTTTGCAGATGCGGATCAAGTTGCTGGAACATGGGGATATTCAGGACGAACAAATAATAATACCACTTATTTCGCAAATACTACCGGCTATCTGACTGTTGCCAAAGGCCCAGCCACCAAAGGGGTGCTGACCACCCAGCCAAGTGGGGCGGTCAATGGAGTGGCACTTACCACTCAACCTGTTGTTCAGCTTCAGGACGCGAGCAGTAACAATGTGAGCACCGCCGCT
>JBAXOA010000240.1:0-3105 GCA_037133495.1 Mariniphaga sp.
GTTCAACATGGACTTCAAGTTGGGTCTTGCAGACCACATGAAGTCCTATTTATTGTAACAATGTAGTCGGGGAATCCTTCCTTTCTTATCTTTTCGATATGCTGGCGGATCTGATTTTTAGCGATATTCATTACATATCCAATACCTAAATCATGATTTGGCGTTGAGTCAATTTTTGAATGCTCAACAAAGAGATGCCATTCTGCACGGGTTACTGCATCAGAAGCAGCGAAAAGAGCTGTTGCTGATTGTAACAGCTGGGCATCAGTTTTAAGATTCTCAGTAATTTTATCTTGCCCGTCATTGACATCAGAAACAAAATCTCCATAAGCCTCATCCAAGGCACTCTGATAACTATTAACTGTTCTAAGTGCTGTAATAAACAGTGCAATAAATAAAATAATCAATGATTTTTCTAAGCTTGTGGAAGCCGATTTCCGGAGTAATTTTTGGAATTTAAATCCATCTGTATTTTGATTAATCTTCATTATTCCTCATGAATTATCGGTCAGGCTGCAGTTTATTGAAAAATAGGCTTTCAATATTTGGTTCCAAATTTACATATTTTTTAATTAATTTATTCTAATTGTCTGTTATGAAGTTGTCGAAAGTAATTATTCGTATGGCCTGAGCAACCATTTGTGAGATTTGCTAATCATAGGATTATTACCGGCATAAATTCACGATTATTATTCCCGTAATCGTTTTGTTTATTGCAAAAAAAATGATGTGCCGATTTGTTGAAAAAATGTATCTTTGCAAAATGATTCGAAAAGTGAAAAATATCCTTTGGGTTGGTCTGTTCTTTATAGCCCTCTCTTGTGGCGATTATCAGAAGATAGTCAAAAGCACTGATTATGAGTTTAAACTGAAAAAGGCCAAAGAGTATTACGAGGCTAAGGAATTTAGCCGTTCCTCACAATTGTATCAGGAACTGGTCAATATTTATCGTGGTACAAGCAGGGCTGATCAGATCTACTATTATTTGGCAAAAAGTTGTTACGGACAGCGTGATTATGTACTTTCAAGTCACTATTTCCGGCAGATGCTAAAGGAGTTTCCCCGAAGTGAATATAATGAGGAGGCTCAGTTTTTGATTGGCTATTGCTATTATCTGGATTCTCCAACACCAAGGCTTGATCAGAAAACCACTCATGATGCTATTGATGCCATGCAATTGTTCATCAATATTTTTCCGGCCAGCTCGCGAGTTTCTGAAGCTAATAAACTCATCGACGAATTGCGGGAGAAGCTGGTTTATAAATCGTACCTGTCGGGCAGGTTGTACTATGACCTTGCTGATTACCGTGCTGCAGTTATATCATTGACTAATAGCATTAAAGAATATCCTGATTCAAAATATCGCGAGGAACTGATGTATTATTTGCTGAAGGCTAAGTATTTGCTTGGAGAAAACAGTATCGATGAAAAGAAACGTGAACGATTAAATAATGCACTGGATGAATATTTTACTTTTACGGATGAGTTTCCTGAGAGTAAATACAGAAAAGAGGCGGATCGGTTTTTTGCAAGTACAAAAAAATTGATGAACCTGAGTGATGATGAGATCAATAAAACACACAAATAAAAATGGACTATAAAAAAACAAAAGCTCCTGTAAGTACAGTACCAAGGGATCTGAATGAATTAGAAGCCTTTACCGGTAATATCTATGAGTCTTTGATGGTAATTGCAAAACGCTCTAACCAGATTAATGCTGAATTAAAGGAAGAATTGAATACTAAACTTCAGGAATTTGCATCTTTTACTGATAATTTGGAAGAAGTATTTGAGAATCGCGAGCAGATCGAGATCTCACGTTACTACGAAAAATTGCCAAAACCGACTCTGATTGCTTATGAAGAGTTCAGAGAAGGTCAGATCTACTACCGTAATCCAGCAAAAGAGAAGAAATAACTGCTGTTCTTAGCTTCATTGATAATAGTATCTTAGCATTTTATTCCTCATCAGAGAATAATTTGTTTTTTAATTGCCTGATGAAGCTCCTGCTTTAGATTCATTCGCGTTTGCGAATTGCAGAATATTGGTTGTTTCGTCAGTAATTTAATTATTAAACCTTCAGGCACGGATGCAACTTCAGGGAAAAAAAATTATTCTGTGTGTCACAGGAAGTATTGCAGCCCACAAGGCTGCTTATCTTTTCGCGATGTATAACATGTACTTTATGCTAAGAAATATGACACCAGAAAAACTGCAAAAGATTAACACCGCAGTAGAAAACCCCCTTTTCGCATATAACTTGCCGCAACTCATAGCTGTATGACACAACTACCCTGCAGATCTCAATGATGCAGCTAAAGGTCTCATGCAAAACAATAAAGGCATTCCTCTCTACGAATACATGTGAGGAAAACACACCGAGGAATATGCAAGAAAAACATTCCAAAATTACGTTGCAGTTTCACAGTGAGTAGAGATACAAAATGCACCAACTATTCATTTGGTAGACAATGTCCATATGAGCGCAGCGGAAGACAAACCAGATTCCAAGAAGCACGAACCAAATAAACCTAACACAAAGAAAATAGAGAGAAGAACGCCAGAAAAGAAGTCTACAAAGAGCACGACAATTCATGCTCCCCAAGAACAAACCAGCCCAACAAACAAATCACTAGAGTTTATTAGAGAATCGCATGATAAAAAATACATGATCTATTCATATACATTCCAACTCACAACAGGATGAAATATTGGATGAGTAAAAAACAAAGTAAGGCAAACACTATGAAGGAAAGCGAACGGGAAAGCGATTATCATAACAGATACAAACGGGAAGGAGATAAGTAATACGAAACATTTTAATAGATGAGAAAAAATATTTGTAAAAGTAGCGAAATAAAATTCATCCCACAACAATAATTTTCCAAACAAAGAAATTCTTGCAATTTCCATCTGTTCTACTATGGTACAACTACTCTTTTAGAAGTAGCTAATTCGCCATGTGAGAACAAGATCAAAAAAAGAAGTGATGATTCATTGAAAAAATAAAGGGATTCTGGGATATTTTGTGACCTGGACTAATAACAGGAGCAAGCGATGATGATCCATCAGGTATCGCGACATACTCACAAGCTGGAGCGCAAT
>JBAXOA010000241.1:0-3095 GCA_037133495.1 Mariniphaga sp.
GCCATTGCAGATACGGCAGAAGAGATCACACAATGTTTGAGCGCCGGAGGTCGGCTGATCTATGTCGGTTCGGGCACCAGCGGTAGATTAGCGGCCATTGACACCGTAGAAATTGCCTGTACATTTGGTTTTCCACGCGAACGGGTGCTTACCTTTATTTCGGGTGGAGTAGCCGATGCGTCTATCGATATTGAGACAAATTTTGAAGAAGATGCAAGCGCTGTTCCTGAATTGCTGCTTGCCAATGTCGGAGTGAATGATATTGTGATCGGGATTTCAGTAAGTGGTTCTGCTTATTACGTTCAGTCAGCTTTAGGATTTGCAAAATTTGCCGGTGCGTATTGTGTTATGATACAGGAAGAAGCCCTTGAATCGCTTCCTTTTTGTGATCGGGTGATCTCGTTACAATCGGGGAATGAAATTTTGGCAGGCTCGACCCGAATGAAAGGAGGAACAGCGACTAAAAAAGTACTGAATTTTCTGTCTACCGCTGCAATGATCCGGCTTGGAAAAGTCCACGGATGCTATATGACAGAGGTGGAGTGCATCAATGAGAAATTGATTAACAGAGCATGTAATATTTTGCGTGTTCTTTTTGATCTTGATGAAAAGGACGCCTTTAACGCTCTGAAGGAAAATAGTTTTAATTTAAGCCTAACCATAAACGCACTAAATAAAGAAAACCATGAAAATTAAAGTTCCCGTTATTTTAGTTCTTTGCGCTTTGCTGTCGACCGGTTTTGTGAAGAAACAGGAAACAGATTATCTAAAAAAAATTGACGATACAGTACGGGCAAAACATATCGCCGATATGAAATTCGGTATGTTTATCTGCTGGTCATTCAGCACTTTTTCAGGACAGGAATGGACACCCACAGAAGGAAAAGATGCCTCTTATTTCAAGGCCACCGGCTGCAATACCGACCAATGGTGCAAAACGGCCAAGGATGCAGGGATGGGATATATTCTGTTTTTGACCAAACATCACGATGGGTTTTGTTTGTGGGACACCAAAACAACTGATAAAAAAGTCACTAACAGTCCGTTGAAGATTGATGTGCTCGCTAAACTCCGAAAGTCGTGCGATAAATATGGCATTAAACTGGCCATTTATTTCTCAGAAGGAGACTGGACCTTTCCGGGTGCCATCTATTCGAAAGATGGCGGGAAAAATCCGGAAATAAAAAAAGCTCAGCTAAAAGAACTTCTGACTAATTATGGTCCTATTGAATACATCTGGTTCGACCACGCTCAGGGTGAAGGAGGACTAAGCCACGAAGAGACGGACAAATGGGTGGCTCAGTTCCAGCCCAACTGTCTTCCCGGGTATAATCACGGTACTCCGGCCGGCCGTATCCGTATTGGTGAAATGGGTGGTCCATCGGCATTAAATGATATTTCCGGAGCCGGATCATATAATAAGCATGCTGCCGGTTATAAGGGTTTTATTGCAGCCGAATTCACCTACCCGATCCTTCCGAAACATGAAGGTGGTGCCATGTGGTTTTATTCTCTTCCAATGCACGACAGTTTATGCCTTTCTGCTGAAAAAATCTATCAGGATTATGTAGGTGCGGTTAAATACGGAAATATTTTTTCAATAGATGTTGGACCCGACTACGCAGGAAATCTGCGCAAGATTGATGTGCAGACGTTGCAAAAGGTAGGTGAAATGATTCGTAATCCATTGCTGGCCCGCGTGTATGCACCAGTTGACTGGTCTAAGTTTCTTGCCCGTCACGATATTCAATGGGATTCACTGCCAGCCAAATTCGATCATGGAGCCTTTCTTGGGAACGGACTGCTGGGAACAATGATCTACACCGACGGACCACACAGGTTGCGTTTTGAACTTGGCCGCTCTGATGTAACCGACCATCGCCGCGACAACGGCCGGCTTCCCATTGGAGGTATGGTACTCAAAACGGCGGGAACTATCAAGTCAGGCACTCTTCGAATGGTTTTATGGGATGCTGAAGTCCGCGGAGAAGTCATCACAGATAAAGGCTTTATCCGATTCCGCGCTATGACCCATGCCAACGAAATGACCTTACTGGTCGATCTGGAGACCGCCGAAGGAGAGAAGGATGCGGTTTTCGGTTGGGAACCTGAGAAATCTGAGGTTTCCCGCGATGAGATGAAAATGAGGGTAAATGGGGAGCCGAATCCTTCCCCGGAAACAGGTGAGGATGGCGCAACCAGCTTCTGCGTCCAACGACGCGTGGCAGGGGGAGCTTATGCAACCGCCTGGCAGGTTCAGGGCACTCCTTTGAAGCGTCGGTTAACCCTCACTATTGCCGATTCGTTTCCTGCTATGACATCCAAAGCGACGGCACTTGCTACCGTCAGTCGCGTGGCTGCTCTGCCGGCAGAGTCGCTTGAAACAACTCATCGCACGTGGTGGCATAACTACTATCCCGCGAGCTTTCTGTCTGTTCCCGACAAGCAAATAGAGGGCTTTTATTGGGTCCAGATGTACAAACTCGGGTGCGCAACACGACAGGACCGTCAGGTAATCGATCTGCTTGGTCCCTGGTACCGTCCTACAAGTTGGCCGCGAATCTGGTGGAACCTGAATATCCAGATTGCTTATTCTCCTGTATATACCGCCAACCATCTTGAGCTGGGTGAATCTTTTACCCGCTTCATCGATGCAAAGCGCGACAATTTTGTGTTCAACGCGAAGAGTATCTGGGGCTATGACAGCTGTGCTACCGTCCCGCACACCACCGACTATGAAGGGCTGCGCGGGAACGGGACATACGCACCGCAGAACTATATTAACCCGGCCGATTTCACATGGGCATTGTTTAACTACTGGCAACAGTACAGATACTCGATGAACGACTCTCTGGTGACTGATCAAAAGCGACACGCATTCTATCCGTTGCTTAAAGGGAGCATCAATCTATACCTGAAACTACTCAAATACGGTACTGATGGCAAGCTCCATCTTCCGCTGCTTCACTCACCGGAGTATAGCCTTGAAGGAGACATTGACAACAACTACAACCTCTCTTTGCTGCGCTGGGGGTGTACAACACTTCTCGATCTGAACGGACGCTATGGATTTAAAGATCCTCAAAAGCTGGAAT
>JBAXOA010000242.1:0-3053 GCA_037133495.1 Mariniphaga sp.
AAATACAATTTGGTGGAAGAAATTTTTTGTCCACAACAAAAGATTTTGTCCACGAATTTGCACGAATTAACACGAATTAGAGGAATTGGAGGAATGTAAATTGCAATCGCACCGGTGGTGTGATGAGGTAATCTGTAATAAGTTGTAAATACCTGAAATTGTATTGGTTCCACGTATTTTTTTAATTTGTGAAAATTCGTGCTAATTTGTGGACCCTCTTTTTTATTTCCATGAAATACAATTTGGTGGAAGAAATTTTTTGTCCACAACAAAAGATTTTGTCCACGAATTTGCAGGAATTAACACGAATTGGAGGAATTGGAGGAATGTAAATTGCAATCGCACCGGTGGTGTGATAGGGGGAATCTGGATTAAGTTGTAAATACCTGAAATTGTATTGGTTGTACTTATTTTTTTAATTAGTGAAAATTCGTGCTAATTCGTGGACCCTCTTTTTTTCTATGGAATACAATCTTATTGGACAGCTGCCGGATTGGTGGACCACTTTATATTTTCGAATAGAAGTTTGAGGTAGTGGTAACGCATGGGTTTGTTATTGCTTCAAACCCCAATTAACCTGCTTCGAACGGTTATTGATTGTCTTCAAACCCCAATTGTGGTTGATCAAATAGTGACTTGGTAGCTTCGAAGACAATCAATGGTTTTAATAACTCAATTTATAGCGCTTCGAAGAGCAATTGTTGGCTTTCGAAAGCAATTCGCCCTTCGTTTTAGGCGTTATTTGCGGAGGGAGAGAGGGTGTTTACAGGAGCAGCACTAATTTTTGCTGTTTTGCGCACTTTTTTCTTCAGTTCGCTAAAGGTGTATTCCTGAAGTTTAGCAGCATCTGCAGGCTTGTAGAGTATTTTTCCCACTCGGAGTATTTCGGTAAGCTGCGAATGAAGATCGTTGAGCAGGTTAAGGTTGTTTTGCACCATATTTTTGCGCGTGCTGGTTATCTCGTATTGTTTTTGCTTATCGCCGGCAATGGAGCTGGTGGCAGCAGCGAATTTATTGATCAGATCGTCACGTAATCCTTGTTGTTGGAGTGGTTCTTTGTATTTATTGATATTGAGGTTGATTGTATTTAGATTTTTGATCACGCTCTCGGCATCTTTTTTTGTTATTCCTTTTCGAAGATCTGTGAGACCGAAATCGGAGGTAGAAATACTCATTGTATCGTGTGCCATCCCGATATAGCCATTGAGGTTATTGATGGCGGGTATCAGGCCGTTCATGGTTTGGTACAGCCGGTCGGTGATGGTTTTGAGTGCAACGGTTTCTGATTTTGGTGCCACCAATTCACTCACTTGTGCGATTTTGGTCTCTTGCGCCGCCACATATTCGGTGTTAAATACGGGCGAGAAGGCATTAAATTCTGGCAAGTCGCGTTTGAGGCTAAATGCATTGAACCTGCAAATAACAGGAAGCTCTTCGTCTTTGCAATTGTAATTGCGCATTGTAATTGTTGTCATTGCTTTAATAGTTTAAGTTAAATAACATTTATCGGCCTTCACTGTATTGAAAGCCAATTAAATATACGAAAAATTATTCTATTTTGCAATAATTTTTATTATGTTTTTGTAGTCTCTAAAAGTTTTGATCTTTAAGTATTCGGTTGTCTTGCAAAGGCTGAGATGAATTATTAAAATTGATGTTGCTTATGGACAATTTAATCTCTTTTGAAAAGTTAGTTATTTGTTTATGCTCATTAGAATTCTTAATGGTTTTTTTAACATGTTTTGAACAGACGCAAGTTCGGAATCAAAAATGACAACTGAACCCAAAAAAATTTGAAGATAGCTTAGATTCTCGCTGTATTGTAATTTAAATCTTACCGGGTAAATAAATCTTAGGATTATCTTCATAAAAGCTTTAGATAATAGTTTTGTTTTCCCAATTGTATTAAGCGATCTGAAATGAATAATACGATAATAAGGAGTGATAGTTAAAGAGGCCAAATTAAATCCTTCCCATATTTTTTTAACATACTCCTCAGTTAATCTCTCTGCTGGTATGAAATGTTGATATTTTAATCGCTCGTCATACCATAATTTGTATTTAGCCAGTCTAAACCAAGCCGATATCTCAGAATCATCACCAGCCATTAATTTTTCACCTTTTCTTCCTGTTAATAAAGATTTAAAGTTTGAATTATAAATTTCTTGAAGAACATTAGTCCTCAAAACAACACCTGCTCCCCAAAGGTAACCTCTTTCAGTTAAATCCCCAGATTTAGTTCCTTGTAATCCGACTGCAAAGCCATTTTTTTTATTTTCAAACCAGACAGGAGGATTTATTTCACAAACGGCAATTCCTTGACCTCCTAACATCCCGATTTGATTATTTGACTCCATGATGTCAAATGCTATTTGCAAATAATCTGGACTCAACCAATTATCATCATCACAAAAAATAGAATAGCAATATTTTGCTGCATAAATGCCAGTTTTACGTGCATGGGATTGACCCGGATTAAGTTCATTAATAATTGTAAATGATGCCAGACAATTGTATTTTAGCCATTCGGTTTGTGCAATCTCGTCAGTATTATCATTTGAATTATTGTTTACTATGATTACTTCCCAAGATATATTAGGGTTTACTTCTTGAATTGCAATATGATGGATCGTTTCAGGTATACGATCTTTGCTATTATAACAGCATATAATTACAGAAATACCAATCATAATTTTTTATTTTAGCGTTTTTATAATTATAAATCGTAAGTCAAATTTATCATCGTAATTTTCAATAATGATCTTAGTTGCAGGAAATGATAAAGAAGTGTTAAAGCACACTATAAGTGTCTGTTTATCTTATTCTAAACTATTTATTAGATTCAAAATATAAGGATTCCCAATCTCTAAAATCAGTGTCCAATTTAGGATCGTAATTTCTTTGTGTGATATCTCTAAATCCTATTTTCTCTAATATTATTATCATATTTTTGTCATCAAAAAGATATCTATGATTTGTATCCATATATGCTATGTAGTTAAGGGAGGTTCTAAAAATTCGTTTTTTTAATTTTTTTCGTCATGTTTTTCTGA
>JBAXOA010000243.1:0-3041 GCA_037133495.1 Mariniphaga sp.
CGGAATTGCTTGAGTTTTTTGTAATGAAAAATATGAATTCCGCTGAGAGATAAGTGTTAGAAATAGAACACGGGAAACGATGGAACGCTGATCCGCCCACTGGCGGATAAGTGTTCGAATTGTTATCTTTGCAAAAAATAAAGCAAAATGAAGGCGATAAATTTCATTATGCACTCTTTATAGGTTTAGAATAGCACTATGGAACAAGCCTGCCCGACGCAGGCAGGGATAACACCGACAATTAATGTGTAATTTTTGTATTTGTAAAAAAGCCAATATACAATGACAACAATTGTAATCAGACCAAAGAATAAGTCAGAAAAAGAGTTTCTCAGCCGCCTGTTAAAGAAGATGAACATCGAGTCTCAGTTTATTGAAGAGCCTATACCAAATTTTGGAACCAAAAAAGCAATAGAAGATGTTGAGCATAGAAAGGGAACAAAAGTGAAAGATTCACAAGAGCTTTTTTCTAAATTAGGTATTTAACACAGTCTCATATTGTTTTCAATGCATCTGGAATAAAACTCCATCATGATAGTTCAGCTTGTTTTTACCAACAAATTCAAGAAAGACATTAAACTTCTTCAAAAAAGAGGTTATAATATGACATTGATAAAGGACGTAATTTTAATACTTGAAGAAACGGGTTTTCTTCCTTCAAATTATTCTCCGCATAAATTATCAGGAAACTATTCGGGTTATTTGGAGGCGCACATTAAGCCAGACTGGTTGATTATTTGGAAGTTTAAAATTGACGAGAATGAAATCTGGCTCACCAGAACAGGTACTCACTCCGATTTATTTTCTTAAAGGTATACTTTCCAACCTCATAAATATTGAATGCAGAAGTTAGTATCCAATCCGGGTATTTTATGAAGCTTATCCGGTCGGTGATTATTTTGCTGATATCCTGATTGATGACTGTATCATTATTGAGAATAAAGCAGCGGAAGCATTGGTAGAAGAAAACGAATTCCAATTGATAAACTATTTAAAAGCGACAAATATTGAGGTCGGGTTATTGCTAAACTTCGGGAAAAGGCCTGAGTTCAAGAGGAAGATTTTTACGAATGACAGGAAAACGAAATAGAACACAATTTGTCCCGATAAATCGGGAGATAAATATTAAACAATGTTGGTTTAGTTGGACTATTTTGCGCTGCAAAGTTCTTGCAGTTTGGTAATCAGGTTTATTCTATTGATGATCTCCTGCTAGTTGTGGTGGCTATTTTTGAAATTTACATCGAATTTGTGATCTGATATTTTTGAATAAATACAAATTTTGTGGTGGTGTATTTCTGCAAAACCAATATCTTTGCTGTAAATATCCAAAATCAGTATGATTAAAAGTAACAACATCTATTTTACAAGAGATATTGACCTCCACTTAAAAAACTGGAAAGAGGATATACATCATAAACCGCTATTGCTAAGAGGTGCCCGACAAGTTGGAAAATCATCTGCTGTGCGCCACTTGGGGGAAACATTCGAATATTTTTTGGAGGTTAATTTTGAACGTAATCCTGAGATTAAGCAACTATTTAGTGCCTCCCTAAACCCCAGAGAAATTTGCAGCAAATTATCAGCTGTATATAACTTACCCATTCAACCAGGCAAAACGGTTGTGTTTTTCGATGAAATACAGGCTTGTTTACCTGCTATTGCCTCGCTACGCTTTTTTTACGAGGAATATTCCGAATTACATGTTGTTGCAGCAGGTTCGTTGTTAGAGTTTGCTTTACAGGAAATACCTTCTTTTGGCGTTGGTCGAATACGTTCATTGTATATGTATCCCTTTTCATTTAATGAGTTTTTGCAGGCGCAAGGTTTGAACCGGTTACTTGACGAAAAACGCAATGCAACCATCGATCATTCAATGCTGGAACCCCTTCATGAAAAATTAATCGATTATTTACGTACTTTTTTGTTGGTTGGCGGTATGCCCGAGAGTGTAAAAATCTGGATTGAAAAATATGATTATCTCGCCTGTCGCAATGTGCAAAATGATATTTTAGAAACCTATACCGATGATTTTGCAAAATACAAAAAGCGAATTTCACCAATGATTTTACAACAAACACTTCGTTCAGTAGCTTTGCAATCGGGTTGTAAGTTTGTTTATTCGCAAGTATCACCTGATATGGAATCTGCAAAAATAAAGGAGGCATTGGAATTACTCTCAATGGCAGGAATTATTGTGCCGGTTACACATACCTCTTCTAATGGTGTGCCTTTAGGAGCAGAAGTAAATACCAAGTTTCGCAAATATCTTTTTATGGATACGGGACTATTACAAAGGTTGGTAAATCTTGGCATGGATAATATTCTTCTTTCAACGGATGTTAATTTAGTGAACAAAGGAACCTTGGCTGAAGTTTTTGTTGGCCTGGAGCTGTTGAAATATGGAAGTTGTTTTGAACGTCAGGAACTGTATTACTGGCTTAGGCTTGATAAAGGTGCTCAGGCTGAAGTTGACTATGTAATATCAAAAAGCGATGCGATTATTCCAATAGAAGTGAAGGCGGGCACAAAAGGATCAATGCAAAGTCTTTATAGTTTTATGGAGTTAAAAAATCCAAGGTGTGGCATTCGTACTTCTTTCGAAAATTTCGGAAGGATGGGTAAAATCGAAATTTATCCATTGTATGCTATTGAAAACTTTTCAGCAAACGCATAATTACAACTACTCGACGGAAGGTGAATAACTGAGAGTATTTTTTATTCCTAAAGATTCTATTTACACTATTTTATAATTGAATTAACCTCTCCAAGTCGGGGAGGAATATTTCCTGCACCTGGTCGGCGACCATTTGTATGTTAACCGTACGGAGGTTCCCTGCGCGAAACACCTGACCCAAATTGCAAAACAAAACAACTGCTCTGTTTCGGCTGTTACTTCAACCCGTGAGAACCTTATCCCTAACTATGGGACAATAGGCGGGAAGCGGATACCTCCCACCAATGATCTCTATCTGATTGAAAAAGATCTTTCCAGTCGTCTCTTCGCATCCTGAAGAGCATCCGAGGCAAGCTGCAGTTTT
>JBAXOA010000244.1:0-3020 GCA_037133495.1 Mariniphaga sp.
CTTCAACTTTTCCAAAGTTTAAAACTTTGGAAAAGTTATATATCAACCAGTTATATAAATCAATTGGTTTGGTGAATCAAACATATACTAGATTTGCAAATGAATATTCCGGTGCAAACTGAGCCACTTATTCCGGATGATACTGAGCCACTCATTTCGGCAAAGTGCGCCACTTGTTAAAGTTGATATTTAATGTTTTTTACGGGTAAATCGATTAGTTTAAAAACTGTCATTCCGGCATAAAGTGCGCCACTTGTTAATTAGGATTGATTCAGGTTATTCCGGCAAAGTGCGCCAAGAGTTAATCGATTTTATTTAGCTTGTTAGTGTTTCGGCAAAGTGCGCCAACCGTTAAATTACATTTTTTGCCAGTGGATTTGTAACCCATAGTATCTTTGATAAAAAAGATGTTATGGCAAACAAAGTAAAAGGCATGTTGCAAATCCGAAGAATACTCCAATTACTAGAAGAAAGTCGTTCAAAACGCTCCATTTCACGTGATATGGGAATCAGTCGTAATACGGTTGATTCTTACGAGCAAAGAGTGAAGGTTAGTGGTCTAACTTTGGCTCAATTACTCCTTCTCAAAGATGGTGAGTTGGCTCAATTCATTTACATTCCCAGTACCACTCAAGCTGCAAATTCACGTCAAGCTGAGTTTGAATCCCAATTACATCATTATCTCAAAGAATTAACCAGAACAGGTGTTACCCGTCAATTACTTTGGCAGGAATATATCCTACTTCATCCTGAAGGCTATGCCTACACCCAATTTTGTGAGAGACTGAATCAAGGTAAGCGTTTACGAACCGTGGTGATGCATCTGGAGCATTATCCGGGTGAAAAAATGGAAGTTGACTTTGCAGGTAAGAAACTCTCTTATGTTGATCCTTTTACCAAAACAAAGATAGAATGCCCGGTATTGATCTGTGTACTTCCATACAGTGGGCTGACCTACGTGGAAGCCCTTTCAAATGCCACTCAGGAGAATGTCTACAATTCTCTATCTAGGGCTTTTCGCTATTTTGAAGGCGTTACACAAAGCGTCCTGAGCGACAATATGCGTCAATACGTGATTAAGAGCAATCGCTACGAACCAGCTTTTAATGAACTGGCCGAGCAGTGGTCAGTACACTATAATACCACTCTGACCGCCACACGGGTAGTAAAGCCGCGCGACAAAGCAACGGTAGAAAAGCACGTTCACATTTCGTATCTCCGAGTATTTGCTCCTTTACGCAACACTGTTTTTAGTTCATTAGATGCACTCAATATCGGAGTGATGGACTGTCTTGAAAAACATAACAACACACCCATGCAACATACAAAAGTAAGTAGGCGTGAACGTTTTATAGCAGAAGAGAAAATCAGTCTGAAACCACTTCCAGCAACCGATTTCATTGTTCGTCACTGCGTAAAAGCCAAAGTTCAACGCAACTATCACGTCATTTTAGGGGAAGACATGCATCAATACAGCGTGCCCTATATTCATGTGGGAAAAGAAGTGCAAATCGTTTATGACCTGCATGAAGTAGAGGTGTTTTTGGATGTGCAACGTATTGCACTACACGCAAGAACTTGCAGGCGAAACGGTTATTCTACCAAAGAAGAACATATGCCCGAAAAACACCTCCGATACAAGGAAACCAAAGGTTGGGATGGGGATTATTTCTTGGCTCAAGGAATCAAAGTGGGTATTAATACTCAATCAATAATAGCCAGACTACTTGCCAAAAATCATTTTCCGGCACAAACATATAACTCTTGTCTGGGTATATTTTCCTTAGGGAAGAAATATGGCAATGACCGCCTTGAATCAGCATGTAAACTGGCTATGACCGCACCTTTTACCACTTATCAAATTATCAGTAATATTTTGAAAAACAACAGAGATAAAGACGAAATATCAGAACCAATCCTGAATTTTCCAACGCATGAAAATATCAGGGGAAAAGAAGAATATCAATAAAAATTACCAATATTAATAATCACTTTTAAAAATCAAAAAAAAATGAACACGCAAAACACGATTTATGAGTTGGAAAGACTCAAACTTCCAGGAATGAAACAAGCGTACAATGGTATCTTGTCACTACCATTACAAGAACAACCGAGTATCCACACAATGATGGCGCAACTTACAGAGGCTGAAATACAGTACCGATTGCATAACCGAACGCAGATGTATCTAAAAGTGAGTAAGCTGAGGTATGATGCCATGTTGGAACAAATACATTGCACAACCGATAGAAACCTGACTAAGGAATCTATTCAGGCCATTGCAGATTGTGGATTTATCAATCGGGGCGAAAACATACTTATAACCGGTTCTGCAGGTTGTGGAAAGAGTTTTCTGGCATGTGCCATAGGAAGACAGGCTTGTGCTTTTGGACACAAAACATTATACTTTTCCATGAGCAAGTTACTTGAGAGAATCGCTGTATGTAAATTAGAAGGTTCGCTCCTGAAGTTCTATACGCAAATAGAAAAAACACAGTTACTCATACTCGACGACTTTGGTTTGCAACCCTTGGATCCAACTTCAAGATTGGTATTACTCCAAATACTTGAGGATAGATATGGAAAGAAATCGACCATTATTACATCACAACTTCCTGTAGGAAGTTGGTACGAGTACATCAATGAGTCAACAATAGCGGATGCAATTATGGACAGATTGTCAGCTTCTGCTCATCGGTTTGAACTCAAGGGAGAATCTTTGAGAAAGAGAAATATCAAATAAATTAGTATATTTACATACAAATCCACCCAACTTTTGCAGGTGGCTCACTTTGCCGGAATGGTGGCTCACTTTTGCCGAAATAATCAGTGCGGTGCTGAGGTGGGTGAATATAGTTGATAGTTTATAGTTTATAGTGAAGAAAATATTCCAAAACGCAAAAGGGTTATAAAATTCACCGACCGCAAGCACATGGAAATAAAACTCGAATTATCAAAAATATCAGGATACGTCCACGATAAAGATTACAATAAAATTTTGGAAAGCGGGATTATTCATA
>JBAXOA010000245.1:0-3003 GCA_037133495.1 Mariniphaga sp.
GAGCGCTTGGCTGGCAGCCAAGAGGTCAGGGGTTCGATCCCCCTATTCTCCACCACAAAACGTTGAAATTCCAAAGGTTACAGGCTTTTGGGATTTTTTCTTTTTTGTCCAAAATCAAAAACGTTCACAAACGTTCACAAATGTTCACAAAAAGTGAACGGGAATATTTATAAAACAAATTTAATGAAATATGCTAATTTGTTTTATAAATATAATTTACTATTTTATGTAATAAATATGATATAATTTCCAAAGATAGTTTTATTAATTATAAGTTGCAAATTGGATTTAATGGAAGGGAGATTAAAATGACAGAACAAAACACACCGACACCGATCCCTACACCGACGCCGATCCCGACCCCGATCCCTACGCCGATCCCGACCCCGATCCCTACGCCGATCCCGACCCCGATCCCGACCCCTGCAGATGGAAAAGCGATTGCATCATTAGTATTGGGAATTATAGCGGCTATCTGTACTTTCCTTGGCTATGGTGCATTGCTAGGAATTATTTTAGGCATAATCGGTCTTGTACTAGGAATTAACTCTAAGAAAAAACAACCTTCGGGAATGGCTAGTGCTGGCATAGTACTCTGTATAGTCTCTATTGCTTTATGTTCATTAAGCTTTATTGCTTGCGTTGCTTGTATTGGCGGACTTGCAGCTATGGGCAACTATCAGTAAATTAAGAATACATAACCGAAGGCAAACAAAAGAATTTTTGTTTGCCTTTTCAGTTGTTGAATAGGATATTTGTATGTTAATAACTATTAGATATTATGGAATTGAAATACCAATGTATGGGCTTATGATAGTAATAGGTTGTATTTTGGGTGTACTTATTGCTATAAGATTTAATAAAAGAGAGGATATAGTTCAGCAAGACATTCTATTTTCTTGCTGTTATGCAGGTATTGGGGCGTTTGTCGGAGCAAAACTTTTATATCTTATAATCACCTTGCCGCAATTAATCAACATGACTAATCCGCCCGAGTTATCGTGGGGGCTTATTTCATATCTTTTTTCGTATGGATTCGTCTTTTACGGAGGCGCTTTGGGGGGTCTTTTAGGCGTTTTTATATATGCAAGGCAATACCAGATTGCTTTTTTTAATCTTGCAGAGACTCTCATTCTACCAATTCCTCTAGTTCATTCCATAGGGCGAATAGGATGTTTTTGTGCTGGCTGTTGTTATGGGCGTCCTATGAATCCGCCGTGGGGGGTGTTTTTCAAAGAGAATTCGGTAGCACCTCAAGGCATCGCACTTTTCCCAATCCAATTATTTGAGTCTGCACTTAATATGATTCTTTTTATAGTTTTATTTATATTTTCAAGAAAGAAGCGGTCTGATGGACAAGTTATGGGTTTGTATTTTACTGGTTATGGTATAGAAAGGTTTTTTTTAGAGTATTTTCGATATGACACTGAACGCGGCATTATCGCTGGATTGTCTACATCTCAGTGGATAAGTCTTATTATAATACCCATAGGTATTTTCCTTCTTTTGAGATCTAAAATAAAGAAACGAAATTAATTTACTCTCGATATTTTCGAAGGTCTTTATGAAAGGTTCTGACGTAGCGCTTACAGCTAATAACATCAAAGTGAACAATTTTTTTAAACTTCGTGATAGTGATAGTGGCCTTTCAATGAACTTTGGAGTAAAGGGGAATAGCGGCAACATTGTTGCTGCTTATTTATTGGAAGATCTTCGATAACGCTTCCCTCTGCTCGTCAATCAAAATATGCGAGTAGGTATTAGCAGTAACTTTAAAATCTGAGTGTCGCAGAATCAACTGGACCACCTTCATTGGTACTCGCTCGCTTATAAGGTATGACGCGCAGGAATGTCTTAGGCCGTGAAAAGATATAACCGGAACCCTGGTTATTTTAACTCCCGGCTTCTTTCTTTGCTTATTAAGAACCTTCTTGAAAGTGTGGTAAACATAAGTGGGCTCCATAGCCCTGCCGTCGTCGAAAACTGCAAGATAATCCGACTTGATGTATTTCGCTCCAAAGTAGACTTTATTCTTCTTTTTCCAAAGTAGTCTTTCTGAAAGTAGAGCCTGGATATGTGGCGTCATGGGAAGGGGCGCCATGGAGTCATCGGTTTTAGGCCTCTTATAGATTAACCCTTTGCCTGTTATGCGCTGTGCTGTCTCTGATACTCTAAAGGTCTTTTCTCTGAAATTCAGATCCGTCATTTTTAGAGCGCAAATCTCGCCAAGTCTAAGCCCGGTAGCAAGTGCCATCTTAACATGCCATTCAACCTCTGAGCCTTCAAATAGCTTCAAAGCGGCTGGTATTATGCCAGGGTCCCAGTACTGAATAACCACTTTCTTTTTCTGAGGAGCGATAACGTTATCCATGGGATTTTCTTTTATATATTCCCACCTCTTTGCGTGATTTAAAGCGCTCTTGATTGTTTTATGTATATGGAGAATTGAGTTTGGGGATAGGTCTGTTGTTTTCCTAAGATGGTTATAAAACTTCTCAAGGGTGTTCGCTTTGAGGCTGCTTAACGGTATGTCATTGAAATATTCATGTACGTGAACCCGCATAAGAGTTTCATAAAAGGCGATAGTTTTAGGCGCAAGGTTAGGAAGTACATAATCATCCATCCATATTTGCAAAAACTCATTAAATGTAATATTTGAGGCTTCGAAATATTGGCCTCTATCCTTATCAGTTACAACTGCAGCAAGCGCTTTTGCAGCTTCAGGTTTTGTCTTAAAACCACCAATTTGCTTTTGCTTTCTGACTCCGTTTTCAAAAACATCAAAACGTATGGCCCACTTGCCTCTGACCTTAAGAAAACTTCCATGCATAAAATCATCTCCCTTGATTAAGGGTATAAAAATACCCCAAAGTATTGTAATCTTGGGGTTTTGATGCTACACTCAAATTGATCTAAGTGGCTGTAGCAATGCAGCCCCGACAATTGCTCCCTGCTTCAACAGGGGGCTTTTGTTTTATCTATATCAAGCTAACACATAATAGA
>JBAXOA010000246.1:0-2993 GCA_037133495.1 Mariniphaga sp.
GGTAGCGGCCGAGAGTCCACTGAGAACGTAGCCGCTCTGAACACCAGGCACCTTCGTTCCTGTTGCAGTCGTCATTGTAGGAGAAGTGGACCAGTACAGATTGTAGCTCGTGACACCGGGCATGGAAGGCCACGTCATCGTAAGGGAACTCGCCGTTGAAGCGGCACTTAGGCTCGATGGTCGTGCTGGCACCAGCAGAACCGTCACAACGCCACTCGCGGCGCTCTCGATGCCATTGATGTCGGTGACGACGAAGGAGTATTGGGTTCCGGGCGAGAGACCGGTAATCGTGGCAGAAGTGGCGTTTCCGACTGTCGAGGCTTTCGTCGACGAGGTGGTGGCGGTTGTTCCGGTGGCCCAGTAGATATTATAGCCCGTCGCTCCCGTCACCGGGGTCCAGCTGACCGTAACCGATGTCCCGGAAGCCTCAGCTGTGACTTGTGTTGGAGTGGTTCCAGGCGTCGCGGTGGCCACGGCGCTCGGCGTCCCGATGGTTGAGCCTACGACTGCCGCATACACGAAGGCGTATTGGACACCATTGTTCAGGCCGGTAATTGTGGCGTCGGTAGTCGTGAGGGTGGCCCCGGACCACTTGGTACTAGAGGTCGTTGCGGTTGTTCCTTCTGAAAAATAGAGGTTGTAACCCGTTGCACCAAGAACCGCCGGCCATGACAAACTCACCGTGCCGTCGCCGGTACTCGCCGAGAAATTCGGATACTTGATCCTATATCCCGCCGATGTAACCGTTGAGCTCGTCATGCCCGCCTTCACCGCGATGGCTTTGATCGTGACGTTGGTCTGGTCGCCCGCGACCAGCACCAACCCAGACACGAGGGTCGACTCCACGGTGGGTGTAGTGCCGTCAGTCGTATAATAAATCTTGGCATTGGCCGTCGAGCTGGTGATAGTGATGCCCTGATCATTGCCATAGGTACCAGCGGGTGGATTGAAAATGGGTGCCGCCACTGTATTGGCGAGCACCTGCCCCGAAGGGGAAGATGGGTCGACCGGATTGTCGAGGCCTACCACTCCCGGTAAGTCACAGCCAGTCAGAATCAGAAAACCCAGAAGGGCCAAGGCATTCATTGTGTTTTTCATGGTCATTTGTCTCCGCCCGCGAGAATTAGACCCAAGACACCGGAGAGGACTCCGGTGGAGGCAACGCCGAGGGACAGTTTGAACAGAACGTTCAAGGTATCGATTTGGTTGTGGAGCCCCAAGGCTTGCGTTGGGTCGGTAGAGGCGTTGTAGTTGGCCACGGCTCCGGGCACGGAAACCCAAGTGTACCCCGCCACCGAAGCGCCCACCGCGGCTGCAGTCAACCCGCCCCACTGGAGCCATGTTGGCAACCTTGTTTTTTCGCGAGGGCTGGAAACGACAATTTTCGGTGCCGGTGTCGCGACGATTGCAGGGCTGACAGAGGTCCGGAGTTCGGTGGGGGCAAAGAAGAAATCGTTGCTCAGGCTGATGCTGGTGTAGGGAACCTGCTGTCCGTCGGTGACCTGCCGAACCTCAGCGGTGACCCTCGTGGTCAGGTCCTGCAGCTTCAGGTCGGAATCAAGGTACTTGAGCAAAGCTTGAGTAAAAATGCCGTTGCGGCCGTTACCATCGCCTGCTGTCTGGCCTGGTGCCGTCGAGAACATGACCACAGAGCCGATCACATTCGCGCTGGGATTGATCACGCTCAGCCCCTTGTTGCCTCCCAGACCGCGTGCACCGGCTTTTCCGAAAGGATTGTCACGGCAAGCATCCAGAATGATGATGTTGGTGGCCACTTCGGCGTCGCCGAACCCGTCGAGAATCGACTGGACTGACACCGCATAGTGCGTGACATCGTTGGCCGTGCGGAACTCACCACTGACTGGAATCAGGTAATTGACGCCGCCGATCTGAGCACCGTGGCCTGCATAGAATAGAAGCGCTGTGGGGTCCTTGGTGGCCACGAGTTCCTCGTGAAACGAGTCGACCGCCGAGTTCATGGCCCGCAGGTCGCCATCGAGCACCGTGGTGACTTGCCACCCCAGCGTTTTGAGAACCTTGGCCACATCGCTGGCATCGTTGACGGGGTTGGCCAACGCGGCGTCGCCTTCATACCTGGAATTGCCCATCACCAGGGCAAACCGGTTGTTGTCAGCTGCATGCAGGGATGGCACGGCACCCACGAGCAACAAAAAAAGCGCCCCAAAGGGCGCCAACGATGAGATTTTCATAGGGAACTCCGAGATTCAGTTACGTGAGTGAGGGAGGGAGGGAAAGGATTCGCTAAATTGCGAACGATATCAAGCATGTTGATGAGTATAACGTGGGTCTCTGGTGCCGTCTAGGTTAGGACTGGCGCCGCAAAAGCCAACCGCAGAGCCTCAATGGCTCCCAAACACGCTTCCCGGCTCGGCATGGGCTCGCTCGTGAACACGACGCGGTCATTCTCCACGAGCCGAAACCGGAAAGAGGTCGTGCCTTCGGCGATCACCTCGAAGTGCGATGGTGCAGCCTCGGCCGCCGAGTCAAAAACCCGCACGTTGAGCGGGCCTTTACCGGCATACAACAGACCGCGTTTTGCCTTGGAAAAGTCGTAATGATCCTTCATGGCGACACTTACCCTCGGCCGACCGTTACGAGGGCCAAACCTTGATCCAGGAACAAACGAATCTCCGGCCACTTTCGATTGAGAAGTTCACGCAGGTAGGAGTTCGTCGAATTGCCGACTCTGAAAAAGACGCTCTCGGCTTTGGCTCGTTGGAAGATTTCGAGGTCGGCGGCCTCATTCAGCCCGAGGTGTTTCATGGAGTAGGCGGCAACACCAAACTGTTCGCGGAACCAAACGGCGAGACTTGGGGGCAGTTGGGCGTCAAGCCAGAGGGTCATGCCAGAACGAGGGCCGAATCGAGTCGGCTCGCCGCAAAGTGCAGACACTCGCGAATGTCTTCAGTCTCGAGGTCGGGAAAGTCCCCGAGAATCTCCGCCTCGGGAACGCCTTGGGCGAGCATTTCGAG
>JBAXOA010000247.1:0-2915 GCA_037133495.1 Mariniphaga sp.
TGACGATTTACAATTCTGAAGTCTTCCATTGTAATTATTTAAAAGAAAGAGGTTTTATGAGAAAGTTTCGATTTGAAAATTACTGTAAAACAGAGTAAACTACAATAGCTCTCAAAGGTCAATTTGTATTCGGTTCAGTTTAAGGTTGAGGGCTTTTGCCACTAAGCTGATGAGATTGTGGTTTAATTATTTACTAATTGGATTTCAGTAAATGTTGAATTCACAGGCAGTTTGACCACCATTGACAGTATGTATTACAACGCCACTAATATAAGGCAGGAATTGGCACATAACAACAGTGCCGGCAATAAAAATTACCGGTACCAGAAAACTAATAAATCAGGATCAAATTCTATTTCAGATAACCCACTGTTTGCCCGAAAATAATTTTCTGCTCCGGGCGGAGTCTCAGGGTTGCTGCCAGCTTTTCACGATCGACCGAAGCACGTATTACGCAACCCATATCGAAAGCGGCGCAGAAGAGGTACACGTTTTCAGCTATAAAAGCGGCATCGGCCGAAGCATAGGAATCTTTTTTTGCTTCTTCCGCACTTTTCATTTTTGTATAATCAGCCACATAGATAAGATTCAACGGGGCTGTTTTTACATAATCCTGTGTACCGGCCTGTTCCCTTAAGTCACCTTTCAGCACAGGATGCAAAGTTGAATCGTGAGGATCGTACAGATATATCCCTTTACCGAGAACCACATACACATCAATTTCCTGCCAGTTTACGGCAGTAGGGGCGGTGTGCTTCATTTCCTTTACCCTGTTGATGCCGTTGGCTGCCCACAGCACATTCGATATATCCTGCAGACTCATTGCCCTGTCGGAATATTCGCGGGTGGTACACCTCTCCTCAAGGGCCTTCATCAGGCTTTTGCCTTTTTCGCGTTGAGGTGATAAAAGTTTTATGGGTTGAAGTTCCTGACCCTTGCCCGAAAATTGTAAAAACACGACTAGGACAAGTAGTATGACTAATTTCATTAAAAACATATTTAGAGCGTTTAACCCGATGCCTGTATAAAGTACAAACAGTTACTTTTCTTTATTCTTCAAAGGCTGGTTTAATCACGATTCCGTCGTAACGTTTTTCAACATCCCCACGATAATAGATTATTAGAAATGGAGTTCCGTCCTCGTTGAAGGTAATCCAGTCACCTTCGCGGCTGCCATTGAGGTAGTTGCCCTGATCTTTGAGTTTTCCCGTGGGCCAGTACCAGTTTACTTTTCCGTTCAGGTTATCATCGATATATTCGCCTTCAAATTTTAAAATTCCGTCAGCATAATACGATTTCCATTTCCCGAATCGTGATCCGCCCTTATAAGTCCCGGTTTCGCGATAGTTTCCGAAATCATACACCCACTCGCCTTCTTCGAGTCCTTCGGCATATTGTCCTTTCACTATTAAGCGTGAGGTTTCATCATGTTCTTCATATTCGCCGTCTTCCATTCCGCCTATATACGACTGTATGCGCCTGATACTTCCATCGTCGAAATACCAGCGCCAGGTACCATCGGGAGCACCGGACTTGGTATATTTTCCCTCCGATTCGAGTTTTCCGTTTTCGTAAAAATATTTCCAGCTTCCCACCGGTTTACCTTTCGCATAGGTACCTACCGAACGGAGAGTGCTATCCGTATAAAATTCACGCCAGTCGCCCTGCTTATCACCTTCATCATCCACGATTCCAATGCCTGTAAGTGCACCCTTCGTAAAAATATATCCGGCTGTTATTTTTCCTTCTTCACTGTACTCGCGGCGAACTCCTTCGGGCATATTGCCGTTATAACTGGCTACGGTTTTAACTTTTCCATCGGGGTAATAATCGGTTTTTAGTTTCAGGCTGGTTAACTCCTGGGCTTCAACCTGTTCAATATCATTTACGAACTTTTTAACCGACAGAAGAACGCCGTTTTCATCATAATCTTTAAAATAACCGTTTCTTTTATCGTCTTTAAAAATTCCTTCGAGTTTAACCGTATTGTTATCGTAAAAATACTTCCAGCGTCCTTGTTTCAAGCCATTTTTATCCTTTCGGTTAATGCGTTCACGGCTGACCAGGAAACCTTTTTTATATTCCATGTAGGTGATAACGCTTCCATCGGGAGCCAGTTCACGGGCAATTCCGTTTTCGAGTCCATCGATGAAATTAATTACCAGGCGAACTTTTCCATCAGGATAGTAATATGTTGTAGGACCCTGCTTTACATCATTTACATAGTTTTCCGAAATATATTCACCCTGCCTGTAGGTCGTTTTTAAACCGTTTTTCTTATCAGCAGCATAGGTAATTGAAACGAGTAGGCGGGCCGAATCGTCATAAAACTTCCACACACTGTCGAGCAGAAAATTCCTGCGGTTTCCTTCCGATTTAAGAACGCCGTTTTCACTAAAAGTTTTCCAGTATCCGTCAGGTTTGCCTTCGCGCATGGTTCCTTCGCTTGCCAACTTTCCACCGGAGTAATAAAATTTAACGAAACCATCAGTTACCGTATTGCCCTGCTGTTCCTGGGCTTTCGACTGAACAACAAGCAGTAAAGTAAAAATTACCAGAACCAGAGTTTTCAACAAAGCACTTTTTACATTGAATACTGAGTAATTTTGCACGGCTTTTATTTTATTAAGTTGATAGGTAAATGGGTATAAATGCTGGTTAGCAATCTGAACTATTTCCAGCAGAATTTTTGATCCGGTTTACTTTTTTAACTAAAATTGAAAGTTAACAGTCGATTATTCAAACAATTAACTAACCCAATCCTAGCTGTTCTTTGACAATTCGAGCATACGCAGAATCGGTTTTCGGGCTTTATCCATGACTTCCTCCGAAAGTTTAATTTCGGGAGTTTCGTTCAGCATACAAAGATAGAGTTTCTCCAGCGTATTCAGTTTCATATACGGGCAATCGTTGCA
>JBAXOA010000248.1:0-2750 GCA_037133495.1 Mariniphaga sp.
ATCAGTAAGAGTCTTTCCCAGCAGCTGTTCTTTAGGGATAATCGATTGAGCGAATGACATTTCTTAGAAATAAATTTCGGCCACAATATGGCTGAAAGGGATTCCTTTATTAAGCAGAATCTCCCTGCATTCAACAACCATTTCGGCACCGCCGCAAAGATAATACTTTTGATCTTCCGGCAGGTTATCCATTTGTTCCAGGTACTGGGTTACACGGCCATGATAAACGCCTTCGCCTTCCTCCTGTGAACAACAGCGAACATAGCGTGAGCCAAAATCACCGGTTAGTTTATCGTTGAAATAAAAAGCATCCAGCGTTCTTGATCCGTGAATCAGCACTTTATTACCACCCAATCCTGAACGATACATACTGTAAAATGGCGCGATACCGGTTCCGGCTGCAATCCAGTACGCTGCTTCAGATGAACCGGCGTATGTGCCGAAAGGAACTGTGATCCATAATTTATCATCAGGACGTAATGCAGCCAGATTTGGCGTAAGTTTTCCGCCTGGCTTAATGTTGTAAAGGATGTCGATAGTATTGTCATTTTCACCACTGGCAATACTATATAGTCGCGCATCATCGGATGAAGACATAGCTAAACCAAGCACCTGTCCTGCCCTGAAAGCAAAATCACGCTTAAATGAAAGCAAAAAAACATTGTGAGAGATCTCAGTATTTGAGAGTATAGTAACCGATTTGAACTTTACATTCGGTTTTGATTCAACAGAGTTCATTATGAATTTTATGTTTAATTATTTTTTATAAATATTAAACGAATAAATTGGGATTTGGTTCAATCGGGAAAGTATTTAGCTGACTGTTTCCGGATGTAAGTTTATCACGATTTATAATTAATCGGCTAAACCGGGCAGTAATTCATGATTCCCTTCCGGGTTTACTTTTCTATCAGTTTCGCCCATTGCAAAAAAGCTTGTGAAAATAAGGCAGTTACACCAGTCGCAAACCTAATCTTTAATTAAAGATGTCACTTTATTTTCAGCCAGGATACAGAAATCAAAGGGACTTGTTAACGCACGTAGATTAATTGAATACTCCTGAATAAATATCCGAAAAATGTCTTATATTTGTTAAACATCACTTGAAAAATCAGGATTAGATCAACAGAAAGGGATAAATACCGATTTAATAAGAAAGTTATGGAAATGGCACAAGTCAACATTCTCCTTGTTGTGGCTGGCCTGGCAATTATTATCTTAATTTTATTGCTGTTAACACAAAAAGAAGAAAACAAGAAACTAACTCCACTGGCCGGACTTGCCTTCGGATTTTTTATCGCTGGAATTTTTTATGGTGAGCAAAAATTGTTGGGTTATGGGTTAATCGGGACAGGAATAATTTTAGCGACTATTGATATAATATTAAAAAACAAAAAAGAGTGAAGAGAGAAAGATATAATTGCCGGTTCAGACTCTGATTGTTTTGGCAGCATTAAACTCAAGTATGGAGGCAAAAAGACTGGACCACGAACCTCCCCTGGCAGCCGGAGCCTGGGGATGGCGCTACCATCATATAGGTATTCCGACAACAGAACATCAACAGGGAGAAACCTACCTGCCGGAATATAAACTTTATTTCAGCGGATTCAGCACCAGCCCCTATGGTATTGAATGGATGCGGTTTGAAGCTGACAGCCCTGTGCACGAGTTAATCAAAAAAGTTCCGCATATTGCTTTTGAAGTCGATGACCTTGATTTCGAACTCAGCAGGCATGATTTCAACATTATTACAGAACCAAATTCCCCATCCGGCGGAACAAGAGTAGCTATGATAGAACATAATGGAGCACCGGTCGAACTTATCGAATTTCGTAAAAACATGTAGCCGCAATTTACCTTATATGCTGGAATTTGCGTCGTGCACACCGGAATTTGCGTAATACATTCCGGAATTAATGATTTACAATGCGGAATTATTATTTTACATGATGGAATTGAATAATTACATCATGGAATTCACATCTTCTAGGTTGGAATTTTAATCATACAACATGGAATTGCATATTTACACATTAGAATCAGAAACGTACATACCGGAATTTATATATTACATACCGGAGTAGACAAAGTACATGCCGGAATTGAGTACATGCATTATACCTGGTAATGGTGTTAATAAGCTGTTTATAAGTATTTTGAAGGAGATGTTATATAACGAAAATATGATTTTAACTTTAGTACACATTTATACTACAGGGCTATTATTGTTTAACAATTAAATTTAAAGATCATGACAGATCGCCAAAGAGACAAACTTAACATGTATGTGCTGGTGAAAGATTTTTTGCTGGCATCGGTCACTATTACAAACAAATGGGCTGTATTCGCAGCCTTGTTTGCCAGTTTTACAGATTACGTTACCCAGATTTTTACGGTATCGGGACAGCAGAAGGACGACAAAACTGGGGTAACAAAATCGAAAAGCCAGCTTAATCGGAAACTGGTTGAGAAAATAGAGGATATTTCGATAAAATGCCGGGCCTATGCAGCTGTTGCTGAAGATGTGGAGTTTATGAGTTTAATTAAATTTATGAAAGGCGAATTACTTAAAATGGCCGATGCCGACCTGGTGAAGACTGCCGAAACATTTTACAATAATGTGTTGCCCAAACTGGCATTAGTGGCTGATTACGACCTGACTGAAGCCGATATGGACGAATTGCTGGCATTGAAAAATGATTTCCTGGCTATTTATACCAAGCCAAAGGGCAATATAAAAGAAACGGCCC
>JBAXOA010000249.1:0-2723 GCA_037133495.1 Mariniphaga sp.
CGGTGCCCACAAACAGTGAATAAACCGCCGCAATAACCGCTGCTTCTGTTGGTGTGAAGAAACCGAACTTCAGGCCGCCAATGATCACGAGCGGGAGTGTCAGTGCCCACAGCGCGCGGCGCGTTTCCAGCATGCGTTCGGCCATGCTGCGTTTGGGCTCAACCTGGACCTTGTCTTTCTTGACCGACCAGCGCCACGCCAGCATGATGGCCACACCCATCAGCACACCGGGAACGATGCCCGCGATAAAAAGCTTGGTGATGGAAACGCCGCCGGCCACGCCAAACAGAATCATTCCGATGGAAGGCGGTATCACCGGGGCGATGATGCCACCGCAGGCAATCAGACCGCAGGAGCGGTTGATGTCGTAGCCGGCAGTTCGCATCATGGGTACCAGCACCGAGGCCAGCGCCGCCGTATCGGCTACCGCCGAGCCAGACAGGGATGCCATGATCACCGCAGCCGCGACCGCGACATAGCCCAGCCCCCCGCGAACGTGCCCGATCCAGGACATGGCCATGATGATGATGCGCCGGGTCATGCCACCTGCGTTCATGAACTCACCGGCCATCATGAAGAAGGGCACGGCAAGCAGGGGGAAATTATTGGAACCGTCCCACATGTTCTGGATCACGATTTGCGGATCGGTGATGCCCATGTAATACATGATGGCCAGGCCGCAGCCGATCAAGGAGAAGGCAATCGGCATGCCCAGGGCCATCAGGCCCAGCAGGGAGCCAATGAAAATAAACAAGGTCATGCTTTTGCTCCTGCGGCCGCGCTCTGCTCGGTCATTTCCTGTGCGATCGCTTCGGCATCGGTCATGCCTTCTTCGGTGACATCACAGAGTTCGGAATCGTCAACCCGCCCCATCGCCAGGCGCACCAGGTTGGACAGGCAGATCAAGCCAATGGCAGAACCCGAGACGTAGCTGACACCAAACACCCACAGCATGCTGATTTGCGCTACCGGAGAGGCATTGCCGCGAATGATGTCGTGCTGCAAATAGGTGCCATAGACGATATAGACGCAGCACACCAGCATGATGAACTGGCTGCTGCCCCAGCAGATCTTCTGGCCCCAAACCGGCAGCATCTTCACAATCACGTCAACGCCAAGGTGGGCGCGCTTGCGCATGCCAACGATGGCCCCCAGGAAAGTCATCCAGACAAAGGCGAAGCGCGGTATTTCTTCGGACAGATCAATGCCCGTGTTGAAGAAAATGCGCAGAACCACGTTGCCGAACACCATCACCAGCATGGTGCCGATGCACAGCACCATCACCATTTCCAGCAGGCGGTACAGCGCTTCCACGCCGGCATGCAATGTCTTGACCATTGAGTCTCTCCTGGGCGCTTTGGCGCTTACTTGCTGGCGCGTGCCTTTTCGATCTCGGCGTAGAACTTCTTCACAAAGTCTTCACCAATGATGGGAGAGAACTTCGTCACGACCGACTTCACGCGGTCCTGGATGCGGGCCAGTTCGGCGGCAGACACCGTGTTCACTTCGACGCCAGCGGTGCGGAACTTGCCAATCACGGCACGGTCGCCTTCATCGAGCAGCTTGCGTTGCAGCAGACCGGCTTCGGTGGCCGCCTTTTGCAGACCGGCTTTGTCTGCGGCTGACAAGGTGTCCCAGAATTTCTTGGAGGCCACCAGCGCCACGGGCGTGTAGACGTGGTTGGTAATTGAGATGAACTTTTGCACTTCCTGCATCTTGTTCGAATACATGTGTACCAACGGGTTTTCCTGGCCGTCCAGCGCCTTCAGTTCGAGGGCCGGGAACACTTCAGCAAAAGCCATGGGTACGGCATTGGCACCAATCGTCTTCCATGTTTCCAGCGCCACCGGATTGGCCATCACGCGCACTTTCAGGCCGGTGATGTCTTCGAGCTTGGTGACGGCACGCTTGCTGTTGGACAGGTTGCGAAAACCCATGCCGGTCCAGGTCAGGCCCACCAGCCCCGAAGGTTCGATGCTCTTGAAAATCATCTTGGATGCCTCGCCGTCAAGCACGGCATAGACCTCTTTTTCATTCTGGAACATGAAGGGCAAGTCCCAGACCTGAACTTCCTTGACCCGTGTTGACAAGGGTGCCAGCGTGCCGATGTACAGCTCCTGGGTGCCGGCCTGCACGGCTTGCAATTGCTTCTCGTCGCTGCCAAGCACAGCACCGTGGTAGACCTGAACCTTCACGTTGCCGCCGGTGTAGCTTGACGCCAGTTCCGCGAACTTGTTCATGGCCATGGCTTGCGGGTGCGTGTCGGGCATGGCGTGGCCGATCTTGGCCTTGACTTCGGCAAAGCTGACGTTGGCGCTCAAAGCCAGGGATGCAATGGCCAGCAGGGCGGCGCGGCGCAGGGTAAAGCCGGCAGGGATCTTTGATGTCATGGTGTCGTCTCCGTCTTGGTTCGGGTTGGTAAAACAGCGGTGCGCGCCCAAGTGCTTGCACCGCCGTGGAAAACTAATCGCTTTACTTTGTTCAAGGTGTCTGCAAGCTGCCATCGGCCAAGCGGGTCTGGGTCCAGGTGGTGACACCGGCCTGACACGGGTACTTGGCAGCCTCGCGCTCGTCGATGTCCACGCCCAGGCCCGGTTTGTCGTTGGCGTAAACATAGCCCTTGCGAAATTCGGGCAGCCCCGGAAACACCGCCAGCAGTGCGTCGCGCGGCCCTTTGAGTTCCTGAATCACGAAATTGGGCGGTTCGGTACCGGACCACTCCT
>JBAXOA010000250.1:0-2629 GCA_037133495.1 Mariniphaga sp.
CGTGTTCCCTCCCCGCAGAATCAGCTTCGGAAAGATGAAATCAAACCACGGCATCATGAACGCTCCCAACGCCACAAGGACCAGAATCGGCCGAGCCAAGGGCAGCAGGACTCTCCAGAAGATGGTGAACTCGTCGGCGCCGTCGATGCGGGCGGCCTCGTCGAGGCTGACGGAAATCCCGTCGAAGTACCCCTTCACCAGCCACGCGTTGTAGGGCAGTTGTGCCGAGGCGTAAATCAAGATCAGGCCCCAGTACGTGTCCAGCAACCCCAGTTTGTCCAGGATGATGAAGATGGCAATCATGGTCAGGAACGACGGGAACATCTGGAGCACCAGGACAATCAGCATGGCGCCTTTCTTGGCCTTGAACTGCCAGCGCGAAAAGCTGTACCCGGTAATGGCCGTGAAGAGAAGGCAGCCCCCGGTATTCAACACGGCGATTCGGAACGAGTTGCCAAACCAAAGCGGAAAATCGGTCTTGGTAAACAGTTGCACGTAGTTGTCGAGGGTCAGTTCCTTCGGAAAGAAGTTCGAGCTGTAAAGGCCGGAGCCCACCTTGAACGAGGCCATCACGATCCACAGAACGGGCAAGAGGATCACGAACGAGATCAGAACCAACAGGGTGTAGACCAAAACCGTTGAGGCGTCGAATTGCGCCGGCTTGCGTAGAGTCTTGGCGTTCATGACAGGGCACTCCCTTCTTGGAAGGACTTGGTTCGGGTGAAATAGAAAATGCAGATCGTGGCCACGAAGGCGAAAAGCAGAATCGTGATCGCCGCCGCCATGGCAAACTGCTGGTTGTTGAGGGTCAGCTTGTACACCCAACTGATAAAGATGTCGGTGTCGCCGGCGTACGACAGCGAACTGTTGTCGGGACGCCCATCGGTCAGCAGATAGATTGCCCCGAAGTTGTTGAAGTTCATCGAAAACGTGAGCATTACGGCCGGCATCAATTGCGTGAGAACCAGGGGCAGAGTGATCTGCCTGAACTGGAGCCACGGGCTGGCCCCGTCGATGTCGGCGGCCTCGTACAGATCGGCGCTGATGTTGGTCATGGCGCTCGAACAAAGGATCATGAAGTAGGGTGCGCTTACCCAGACGGCCACCCCGAGGATGACGAACTTGGCGATCAAGGAGTCGGTCAGGAAGGGCACCTTGTCGAGGCCCCAGTCCGACAAAAGATTGTTCATCGCTCCGGCGCCGTTGAACAGCACGCGCATCACCAGAAGGCTGATGAAGCTGGGAATGGCGTAGGGAAGGATGAAGATCACCCTCCAGAGGCCTCGGAACCGAATCTTCTTGTGGGCGGTCAACAAGGCCAGACCCAGACCGGCGGCGAAGTTCAGGAACGTGATGGAGACCGTCCAGATGATGTTCCAAACGCCGACGGTGGCCATGGTTTCACCCCAAATCGAGGCGCTGAACAGATCGCTGAAGTTCTGAAAACCGACCCATTGAACCAGATTTCGCGGTGGAAGGTGGTCGGGGGCGCGGTAGTTGGTGAAGGCCACGCAGATCGTGACGATCATGGGCAGAAGCGTGAAGAAAAGGATGGCCAGAAACCCGGGGGTGAGCGACAGGGGAAAGAAGTTGTCGTTCAGCATGCGACGCACGCTCACCGGCTTGCCCTTTTCGCGCTCCTGGGCGCAGCGCCGGGCCGACCGGATGTTGACCACGTACAGCAGGGCAAAGACCCCAAGAACCAGCAGCAGGACCAAACCGTTAACCAGCAGAAAGACGGAATGGTCGCCCTGGATCACGTCGAAGCCGTCCGAGGTCTGCTCCTTTTCCCCGAGGGTGAAAAGACCTTTGACCGTGGCGAGGGCGTTGGGAAAGTTCGTGTAGTCCCAGACCGAAAGGGCAGGAGCGTCGGGTGGCAGCGGTCCTTCCAACGAAGTGACGATCTGGCCGACGTTGAAAATGAGGGCCAGCTCGATCAGGAGGAACAGCAGACCCTTGAGCACGGCTCCGTTGTAGAACTGGCCCAGACCCATCAAGCAGGTCGATAGGAGAGCTGAATGTTGAACGCGGTTCACAAAGGCCTCACTTTCTGTTCTGAATGGCGATCTGGTCTTGGATGGTCTTGGAAGCGGTGGCCATGGCGGTCTTCACGTCGATTTTTCCCGACCAAGCGTCGCTCATGGCGGTCTGGAACGGAGCCCACACCAGGTTGATTTCGGGAATAGCGGGCATCGGGTCGCTGTTCTTCAGTTGTGCGACAAACGCCTGATTGAAACTGGATTTGGTGACCTCTGAGTTGGTGAGCAAGACCGAGACCGGGGGAATCTGGTCGGTGAGTCGAAATCGTTCCAGCAGCATCTCATCGCTCGTGAGGAACTTGGCAAAGAGTTGAGCGGCCGTGGGATACTTGCTGTAGGTACTGGTGCCGTACACCTGCACGCCTGAAAAGGGCCTAGGCGTGATTCCGGCGAGCGTCGGGAGGGGCACGATGCCGAAGTTCACACCGGCCTTTTGCAAGCCGTAGATGTTCCAGGGGCCGCCGATGATCGCCGAGGCCTTGCCTTCCGAAAACAAGCCGCTGACGACATCGCCGGTGATGTCTTGGGCTTTCTGCAGCATCGCCGGACGAAGGCCGACAACCGCCGTCAGTGCCTTCACCGTGGCGGAG
>JBAXOA010000251.1:0-2604 GCA_037133495.1 Mariniphaga sp.
AAAACCTACTGTTTTCCCTGCTTTTCTAACCTCACAAACGGGGAACTTTCCAGGTAACTATCACATTACAGTTTGGTTAAAAGTCCGGACTTACACGGCGGGCGCTCAATTCTCTGCGTAAACTAAGACAATGACTGGTCATTTCAGCGGGGGGTTCGATACTTGCTAGCCCCGACCCCTATGACTGCCGCACGCATTCCCCGCGAGCACTTTGCAAAGGGATTGCGTTATTCCATTTATTCTGTGTTTGCTTTGCTATGCCTGGTTTTCTCTTTTTCAGTTGGTGAGAGCCAAGCGAACGCGGCTAATACGATTGTTATTGATTTAACCTTCACAACCACTGGTGCTGGTCAGACCATTGTTCTACCGATCAGTTCAGGTACGGGAAACACTTATGCCGCGGGCGTTTCCGTAAACTGGGATGTGGGCGTAAGTAATTACACAACCACATTGACTTCCGCGACCGACGTTACGGATGCAACTTTTACTCCATCACTTGTCGGAGGTTCAACTCCCGCATTTGGAACGTATCATGTTCAAGTGTCGGCAAGCTCGGCTGCGCTCCCCCTCTTTACGCACTTTGGTTATACCCACACAGTCACTGGAGTCGGAAAGCCATGGGGATCCGGTGCTTCCTACCTCATGGCAGTCAATTCTTGGACCAACTTCACCAATTTAGAAGGCGCCTTTGTTGGCGCAACCAACTTGTTTAACGTAATTCCAGCTGCTCTTCCAGGCACAGTAACAAATTTAAGTTACGCCTTCTTTGGAGATACCAGCATCAATACTTCAAACATTTCAAGTTGGGATACCAGTTCAGTCACTGACATGTCCTTTATGTTCACTAATGCTACGAGCTTTGATCAGGCTCTTAACTATGGTGCGACCCCAACTACCCACTGGGATACCACCAATGTGCTCTCAATGGCGGGAATGTTCTCTGGATCTATTAAATTTAACAACGGTTCCGTTGCATCCAACTGGGGTACCAAAACCGCCAAAGTAACGGACATGTCTTATATGTTCATGGGAGCTACTAGCTTCAATCAGAACATCTCAGGATGGAGTACCGCGGCAGTAACAACAATGGCCTACATGTTCTTTGGCGGAACCTCTGGTGCCACGGTTCCAATTTTTGGCACCCCAACGATTTTTAACGATAACGGTGTATCCCTAAATACGGTAGGTGCGGCATGGAACGTGTCTGCTGTCAGGGATTTCAGTTATATGTTCGGCAACGACAGTTTTATAAATAGCGCCCTAGCCAACAGTAATTGGTCAATTGATACTGCCCAAAGTGTGCTCATGAAGGGCATGTTCGAGATGGCCTCGATCTTCAATCAGAACATTAGCGGTTGGAATACATCGAGAGTGACTGATATGTCCTTCATGTTCTTCGGGGGAACTCAATCTACCGCTGCTCCAACGACCGTGATGTCTACACCGACTGTCTTTAATGACAATGGAACCAAGTTGGCTTGGAACGTCAATTCAGTAACTACTTTTAACTACATGTTCGCAAACAACAGTGCGATCAGTTCAGCTCTCAACGCAACCACATGGGCCCCCGGCGGTTCTTCGACAATGCAAGGAATGTTCGAACTTGCAACGAGTTTCAACGCAAATATCAGCGGATGGACTACCTCAGCTGTAACCGATATGTCATTCATGTTTTTTGGAGGAACACAAAACGCGGGATTGCCACCCACTTTGACTACGGCAATGGCATTTAACGATGGTGCAACTAGTTTATCTACCTGGGTAGTAACCACTGTTACTAACTTCAACTATATGTTTGCTAATGACACAAGTTTGAATGTGGCGATGACTTCTTGGGCCCCCAATAATGGGGCAGCCGTGACCATGCAGGGAATGTTCGATAATGCAACAACTTTCAATCAGAGCATTAGTGGCTGGAACGTCTCGCGCGTAACAGATATGTCTTACATGTTTACTGGAGCCAGCGCTTTCAACAAAGATCTCAGCACTTGGGGCGCGAACACCTTCCGCGTGACAACTATGCAGTCAATTTTCCAGAACTCTGGCGAAACCTTTGGAATTGGTGCCTGGAGCATTGTTGGAATTACTGGTGCTGGATTAACAAATTGGGCGGCCCCAGCAACCGTTCTTAGCATCGCAAACTTCAGCCACACTTTCTACCAATGGTCACAAGAAGCTATCGTCAATACCGGTGTCACCGCCACGGCGCCAGGTCTTTACTACAATGAAGAAGGGCGGCAGGCTTACGTCTCTTTAACAGGCGCAGGTCGTCTGTGGACCCTTTCGACTTATCAGTTCTATGCAATCACTGCGACTGTGGGATCAGATGGCACAAATGGCCTGGGTCTCACAATCAGATTTACAGCCACGGTAACGGGAAATGCCACATTAAATGCCATCACTCCCGTGGTGAACCCAGCAAATGTCATGGTGCCCAATACTGCCAGCCTCTGGACCATAACCGCTCCGGCGGGAGCGAACACAACCTGTGTAACGAACACCATAACCCCCGCAATGACCGTCACGTATACCTGCGACATCGTTGAGAGCGTGGCCGGTACCTATAGCGCGGCTTTCAAAACCTCGAATTTCCCCACAAATTCG
>JBAXOA010000252.1:0-2594 GCA_037133495.1 Mariniphaga sp.
GCATACGAACCAGCTGTTGACAGCATGCGCAAGAAAAGTTTTAAAAACGGAGAAGAATACAAGACAACCTTTTGGACGGAGCGTTTAGAGTGGTCGAAAAATGCAGGGATTAGCTACTGGAAAATGGATGGTGGCGGGGACGAAAAAGCCTATAAAATGATCACCAATCTGGCCGAAAAAGTTGCACCTCAATTAATCATGGAGCATGGGAATGCCTCTAAAGATGGTCCATTTAATGGTTATCCAGGAAGTGGTGTTGTTGACTCCGGCTATGTTCATGCAGGTAAAAGAATGCTGCAATATTCGGAGGTCATGAGACTTCATGATCACTCGCCTCAACTTGGGATTGCTACCATGCTCGATCGTATTTCGAGTATCCTCGCGATGGATAAATTAAAATCAACAAAGACTGGCTATTTAAATTGCGAGGACGAGGTTTATATCGCAGCGGTACTTGGAGGTACAATGGGAATCATGCGCAGCCCAATGGTTGGCCTCCGACCAGGCGACGATCCAGATATTTATCTTAAAGGTCCTAGACAAATCAAGCGAAGGATGGACGAGGTTGTTCGAGCAGTGCGATGGGAACGAATTGCACCAGCATTTGGTGCTAACAAATTAGAAACACATGTCGACACGAAAATCCTTACTGACACCTATAAATTTCCCGCTGGTGAATTTTGGACTAGCTGCGATGACTGGGATGCAACCTATAAGTCAGTGAACAAAATCGTGAACCAATCTGCTCCAGCTCGAGTTTCACGCGGTATCTCTCTTCCAACGGTTAAGTGCACCGACGAACCACCTTTTGTAATTGCCTCTCGCAATCCGAATGGAGCGATAAGCATAGGCACCCTTGGCCGCATAGATGCGACAAAAGGATATTTCTTCCCAAAAGCAGATGTAGCGCTTGATGTAAATCACAATACTGGGAAAATTGGGATTTTTGGATTTTATAAAAGCCTAACATTAACTTTCGAAAAGCCCTTGCAAAAACCACAAATCTGGGCTCAAGACTTGACGGGTGATTACGCGATTGATATTACCACAAGAGTGGATCAAAAGGGGAGTTCAATTATTATTCCATGCGAATTAATCGAAAGGATTGGCTTGTTAAACGCTACAAACGGCGATCTTTCTGATCCAGCTATAGTTTTGGATATTAGAGACTCAAAGTAGAAATAACAATCAATCACGTATATACCCTAAAAAGAATACCAATAATACGTATACTTTTTAGGGTTTCATGTGTCTTATGATGAAGTACGATCCCTAAATTGAAAAATAATGAAACTTGCGATCTTCTTATTGGCCATCCTGACATACCTGTTTTTCGTCGATTCGCCCCTTTATGCCGCAAATACTAAAGCTCCGGAAAAACAAATTGCCGCAGGATCATTGCCAAAACCAACAAAAAATCAAGCCAAATGGCAGGATTATGAGATTGGAATTTTCTATCATTATGATATGAATGCTTTTATTCCCAACTGGAATCATCGTAAATATGACAATTTTCCAAAGCCAGAAGTTTTTAATCCGACCAATCTGAATGTAAATCAATGGATGGAAGTGGCTAAATCACTGGATGCTAAATATGCCGTTCTTACGGCAACTCATGGCAGTGGATTTATGCTCTGGCAAAGTGATGCCTATCCTTATGGCATGAAACAATCGCCTTATAAAGACGGGAAAGGTGATATTGTAAAAGATTTCGTTGACGCTTGCCGTTCAAATGGAGTTGCACCAGGGTTATACTGCCATATGCGCGTTAATGGCTGGTGGCAGGTCGATCACCCCGGCTTTGTGAACCGTGGCAAAGGGGGAGATCCCGAATTACAGGCGAAATATGCTGCCGCTAAAATTCAGCAGGTAAAAGAGTTATGGGGCAATTACGGCCAACTGGCAGAGATCTGGTTTGACGGCGGATTGCCCGATCCCAAAGCTGGATACGATGTGTTGCCATATGCTAAAAAGCTGCAGCCTGGAGCACTGATTTATGGTGGTGGCAACTCCCCTGTTGAAAATATACGCTGGCTGGGCTGGGAAAAGGGGAAAACCGGATATCCTTGCTGGGCAACCGGCACCACTCCTTTCGACACAAAAATGGGTTCTCCCGATGGTAAAGACTGGTGCCCTGGTGAAGCCGACGTTGACATACTGGGCGGCTCCTGGATGTGGAGTCCAAAATCAGATGAAAAACTACTCAGCCTAAATGAACTGATGGATATTTATTATAAGTCGGTGGGGCACAACTGCAACCTGCTGATCAATGCAGCGCCTGGCCCGGATGGACTGATTTCCGAAGCACAACTTAAACGCTTCCGCGAATTTGGAACAGAGATCAAAAGGCGGTTTGGCACCAGTCTGGCCGAGAAATCAGGTAAAGGATCCATTATTGAACTCATTCTGGGTCAGCCCAGAATAATCGATCACGTAATCCTGATGGAACAGATCACAAAAGGTGAACGGGTACGCGAATATATCATCGAGGGAAAGGTGAGCGATCAGTGGCAAAAAATCGGCGACGGTAGTTGTATTGGTCATAAGCGGATCCAAAAAATCACCCCGATTGAGGTTTCCGCAGTCCGGCTTCG
>JBAXOA010000253.1:0-2585 GCA_037133495.1 Mariniphaga sp.
ATGTCTTGCAAAATGTAGGTGTAAAATACGACATTATATTTTAACCATTACTTATATGGAGGGAATTTGGGAGGAAATGACAAAAAAAAGCCCTCGGGAAAGGGGGGGCTGGGGATTTGCGATGGGCGGATTACGGAGGAGTAACGTACGAAGCTACACGCAGGTGCGGATTGCGTCCGCAAGCTGGCGGATGTCAAGCCGAAATGCAGTTTGAGCGGGACAGAATGCTTTATTTACAACTAAACCCCTTATTGCTACTACACTTTATTATAGCCATGTGCTTAATTTTCTATCGTTTAATCATCTGTTGATTTGTAATTGTTTTCCGAAATACTTTTGTATTAATGTCAGTAATTGTGCTTTTTTTATAGGTTTTGAAATATAGTCGTTACAACCCGCTGCGATTGACTTTTCTCTGTCCCCAATTTGTGCAAATGCTGTTTGTGCAATAATTACAACATCTTTGTTAAATTGCCGGATATGCCGGGTGGCTTCATATCCACCCATTTCGGGCATCTGGATATCCATCAGGATCAGGTCTATGTCAGGATGAGTGCGCCAAATCTCAATGGCTTCTAATCCTGTTTTCACTTTTAAAATTTCCCGGCTGTAGGTTTTTAATTCAACCTCCAGCAACATTGATGATACTTCATCGTCCTCGGCAATTAATATTTTCAGATTTGAAACGTCCTGGTTGACTTTTTCAGGAGGCGTTGGTTCCGGCACGACATTTTTTTCTTCCGTTTCAGCATTGTATGGTATGGTGAAGTAGAAGGTTGAACCAATTCCTTGTTCGCTTTCAACCCATATTTTGCCGCCACACATTTCAACATACGATTTTGTGATCGCTAAACCCAAACCTGCTCCCTGTCGTGCTTTTCTGTTTTCAATATCAGCCTGAATAAAACGTTCGAAGATCGCTGCCTGTCTGTCTTTTGGAATGCCAATACCCGTATCTTTCACGTAAAACTCAAGGGCTTCGTCCTTTTTTGAATAACCAACTTCTATTTCACCTTCTTCTGTGTATTTAATGGCATTTTTAACCAGGTTGGTAAGGATGGCATATAATTTTTCACGGTCGGTTATAACGGTGGCTTCTTTTGCCGGCAGGGAGTTCTTTAGGGAGAGTTTTATCCCTTTTTCTTCAACCTCTGGTTTGAAGAAAGTATAGATGAATTCGACTTGTTCATTTATATTCGACTCCTTCATCTCCGATTTGATCAGGCCGGCTTCTATTTTCGAAATATCAATAATATCGTTGATGATGTTCAGCATCCGTACACCGCTTTTTTCAATTATCCTGATATAATCTTGCTGTTCATCGCCGCTAAGACCAGGCGTTTTGAGTAGTTCTGAAAATCCTAAAATGCCGTTCATGGGCGTGCGGATTTCATGGCTCATATTGGCAAGAAAAGCTGACTTAAGGCGGTCGCTTTCTTCTGCTCTTTCTTTGGCTTGCGATAATTGCACCAGCATTTCTTTCAGTGCATTTTCAGCTCCACGTCTTTCAAGTTCGCCGGCGGCACGCGGTGCAACTAATTTCAGCAATGATTCCGCCTTTCCCTCGCTATGTAATGGCTGGTGCCCGATAATGGCGATCAGGCCAATAGCCTGTCCTTTTGAGTCAATCAGTGTGGTGCCGACATAGCTTTCCGCATTGAGGTCCTGTAATGCCAGGTCATTCGGGAAGAGATGCCGCACCCCATGCCGGTAACAACAAACACGCTTGTCAACTACTACACCGCAAGGGGTATCTTTTAATGCATACCGAACATTGCTTTCAAACAGGCCATTATTAAATATGGCAACAGTTTGCGCTGTAAGTCCATCGCCTTCGAGCCTGTCAATGCATACATATTCCATTTTCAGCGTTTTGGCCAAGTAGTGTGCCAGCGACTGGAAAAAATCCTCGCCGGTCCCAGGCAATCCGCAGCCTAGTAAAAAAGTCTGGGTATCTTCGAAAAGCTTGCGTTCCGAGATATCGAAACAATGTCCGATGTATCCAATAAATTCTCCTGTGCTGTCGAAATTTGGTGTGCCCATGTCCAGTATCCACCTGTATTCTCCGCTTGAATGTCGTAAACGGTATTCCATTTCAAATGGTTCGCATTTATCGAATGAAGTTTTATAGATTTCAAGGCATCTGTCGAAATCATCTGGATGAACTCCTTCTGCCCAGCCATTACCTATTTCCTGTGCCAGTGTTCTTCCAGTGAATTTAAGCCATGGAGCGTTAAAATAATTAAAATGTTTATCGGTACCGGATGTCCAGATCAGGGCAGAACCTGAATCTGCCAAATTTCGGTACTGAACTTCGTTCTCGCTCAATTGCTTTTCCGTAAGTTTACGTTTTGTTATATCATTGGCAAAAACTAATTTTGCATTTTTCCCTTCAAAAACCAAATCACACCTAATAATTTCAACTTGTATGATTTCACCGTTTTTCTTTTTGTGAAGATACTCTCCTACATTTACAAGACCTTTATTAATTATTTTGACTGACTGTATTACTCTATCTGCCTCATAATCCGGCCTGATATCCAGAATAGTCATCTTTAACAATTCCTCTTTTGTGTAGCCATATT
>JBAXOA010000254.1:0-2547 GCA_037133495.1 Mariniphaga sp.
GTAAAGGTAACTGTTGCCTGACCGTCCGTGGCTGTAGCCGTGCCGATCGTCGGGGCGCCCGGCACTGTGTATGGTGTGACCGAATTGGAGGCCGCACTGGCCACACTTGTTCCTGCTGAATTGGTTGCGGTAACGGTAAATGTATAAGCGGTGCCATTGGTTAACCCGTTAAAGGTGATGGTTCCGCTGCCTGCCTGACTCAGTGTGGCGGTGAGGCCGCCCGGTGTTGAGGTGGCGGTGTAGGAGATAATTGCAGCGCCGCCATTCGAGGCAGGCTGTGTGAACGTTACAGTTGCCGTACCACTCACACCTGAAACGGTGGTAGTGCCGATGACTGGAGCATCGGGTTTTCCTGCCGATGCGGTACCCCCGACAAAATTAGTCCAGGTGGTTCCGTTGTAGATTTGCAGTTCGCCAGAGGTGCCGCAATTGCTGAACCAGATGAGCAGTCCGGCTACGGGCGAGGCTATTGAATTCTTTTGGGAATTGGTCATCCGCGGAGGCAAAAACCCTTTGGTGGTAGAGCTCACATCGAGCATAGCGCTGGCATGTGGCGTGGCACCGTCGGTGTTGATCGCTACCCCCGGGCTTTGCGAAAAGGCGTTGGTAAACAGGGCCAGAACCAAAACAATTACTGCTATAATCTTTCTCGTATTCATATTCTGTATCTTAAAACAATGATGTATTAAGCTTGTCTAAATATCTAATAATCAAATAATATCAATCTTTCAGACAACGTACGGAATGCCCACTCTTCTTATCAATAATATAACTAGTTACGTTAATTTGATTACAGAAAAGGTACCTGCTAAAGGCTTTAGAATATGTGTCTGCTGAACAAGTCCACCAAAAACCTTCAGGTCCAGGGGCGCCGAATAGGCCAAATGTGGATTCACGTTTGCCGCCCGGAAGGGCCGTAAAGCCTGAGGAATTAGTTGCTACGGTATTTGGAGCGATCCAATGGGTGGTGCCGGTCTCCATTAATTTGCCCCCTGCTATACTTATGCCTCCCAAATAGGTGGTGAGTGTAGTCCATTCCGCATCAGTTGGTACATGCCAGCCAATCGGACAAACATTTTTACCTCCATTACTATTAGATTTAGTAGTAGCATTGTTATCTACCACATAAAAATTGTAAAGTTTGCCGTAGGTAGTAAAAGTTGTTTGACCATTAGTGTTGTCACACCAGGCACCAGAGGTCAAAGCAGCCCAGCTTTTATCTGAAGTTACATTGGGGATAGTTGTACCATCGTTGTATGTGGTGGTATTGAGGTTTTTCGTCATCCAGATTTGAGTACCAATCGTGACAGTCTGATAGGTATTCCCTGATCCATCAGATAAATTTGGAGTGACTGAATTAGAAGCTGCACTTGCTGCACCCGTACCCGCTGCATTGGTGGCTGTAACCTTAAAAGTATAGGCCGTACCATTGGTTAATCCGGTAATTGTAATGGTTCCGTTGCCTGCCTGGCTGAGCGTTCCTGTAAAACCACCCGGTGTGGAGGTAGCAGTATAGGAGGTAATTACGGAACCGCCATTAGAGACAGGTGCAGTAAAAGTAACCGTAGCCTTGGTATCTCCAGCGATTGCCGTACCAATGGTTGGAGCTCCCGGCACGCCATATGGTGTGACCGAATTGGAGGCGGCACTTGCGGCACCGGCGCCCGCTGCATTGGTTGCTTTAACGGTAAAAGTATAGGCTGTACCAACTGTTAAACCGGTAATAGTGATGGTTCCGCTGCCTGCCTGGCTAATGATTCCGGTGAACCCTCCTGGTGAAGAGGTGGCGGTGTAGGAGGTAATTGCGGAGCCGCCATTGGAGGCAGGGGCATTAAAGGTAACCGTGGCCTGAGCGTTTCCGGCGGTAGCTGTTCCGATGGTAGGTACCCCCGGTACCGTACAAGGCGTTACCGAATTGGAGGGGTCACTGGCTGCACCGGTTCCCACTGAATTGGTTGCTGTAACGGTAAAAGTATAGGCGGTGCCATTGGTTAATCCGGTAAAGGTGATGGTTCCGCTGCCTGCCTGACTCAGTGTGGCGGTGAGGCTGCCCGGTGATGAGGTGGCTGTGTACGAGGTGATAGCAGCGCCGCCATTGGAGGCTGGCGCAGTGAAAGTAACCGTAGCGGTACCGCTCACACCAGAAACGGTGGCGGTGCCGATGGTTGGGGCATCGGGTTTCCCGGCCGATGCTGCACCTCCCACAAAATTGGTCCAGGTGATACCGTTGTAGATTTGCAGTTCGCCAGAGGTGCCGCAGTTAGTGCACCAGATCAGGAGTCCGGCCACCGGAGATGCGATGATCGTCTTTTGTGTATTGGTCATCCGCGGAGGCAAAAACCCTTTGGTGGTAGAGCTCACATCAAGCATAGCACTGGCGTGAGGAGTGGTACCGTCGGTGTTGATCGCTACCCCCGGGCTTTGCGAAAAGGCGTTGGTAAAAAGCACCAAAACCAACACAAATACTGCCAAAATCTTTCTCGTTTTCATACTCTTTTATCTTGAAATTCTTATTTTCCGGTTCAATCCGGCTCCTTTATTTACAGT
>JBAXOA010000255.1:0-2521 GCA_037133495.1 Mariniphaga sp.
AAAAATTTGGTATCAAGAGGGCTTTGATGTCGACTGTTCACGCTTACACGGCTGAATCACCATGTACCTGCCGGGGGTAAGAGCTTTGCCATTGCGTTCGACCACTTCGAATAAAGATGGGAAGTTTGACCTTGATGTAGTTGATTTCTACGGATTGAAATCACTCATGCTTTCATGCACCGACAGTAAAGGGAAACAAAAAGGGTATTTGCATCTTGATTCACTTTATATCCGTGCCAAATATTATCCTTATAAAATCATCGAATCAACAGGAAACGAGTCCACAACAGAATACGAAACATTTGCAAAAGAGACTATCGAACGAGCTCGGGTGCTTCGCCAATTCACACTTCAGGATACCATCGTCCTGAAAGAAATAATCATAAAATCAGCACCTGAAATAGGAGTCCACAAGGCTTCTTTTGTCATAAATCCCGGTGATTCGACTTATTACGATCTTGGGTGGTACCTTCAAACGCACTGGGCACCCTACAATAATGAAAAAATTTCAAGGCAGATCCAAGCCAAAGGGAAAGATGTGCCCGGTCTATATAAAGAAGGAAACCTGAGTATTGACAGGAGTATGACTCCAATACAATCAGAACTGCAAAGTGATCTGTTGAACATTGGAATGGACAAAATTGAAAAAATTGAAATTTACCGTGAAAACTCGCGTATGGATGCAAACGTTAGCCTCGAAAATCTAGGCCAAATGCCAAAAGACAACTATATAATCCAGGTTTATGTCAAGCCAAATGCTTTCGAGAAAAAACAATTCACCTCAATGAATACATTTGTCGGAGGATACTATAGGTCGCGCACCTTTTATGCACCGATAAGTACGGGAAATGAAATGGAGGGAAAGACTGACTTCCGGACTACAATTCACTGGATTCCAAATATCTTAACTGATGAAAACGGAGAGGCAACTGTCACCTACTTTAACACACAGATTCAAAGCAAAATCCGCATTGCAGCAGAAGGCATAACTGAAAAAAACGGCCCGGTTACAAAATCTGCCGAATATCAAATAAAATAATCAAAGGCCCACTCAATTTAATGCAATACCATTCACAAACAGATGATATTATTCACTATAATTGTATAATAAATTAACAAATCTTATTATGAAAACCCAACTAAAAAAAGTACCTCAATTGTTGTTTTGGCGTTCAATTACGAAGTCACTCGCAATTTTTTTAATTGCACTTTTTTGTGTTCAGTCCGCAGCTTTCGCTGAAGGTAAAAATTCCTCAAAATTCGGGGGAGTCCAGATCGGAACGATCACCTATAGTTACCGTAGTATGCCTGATCAGACAATTCCGGCCATTCTGAAATACGTAATCGATTCAAATTTAAGCTCTATCGAGTTGATGGGTGGCAATGTTGAAGACTACGCCGGTATTCCAAAGGTAAAAGATGCTGAGGTGATCAAAAAATGGAGAACTTCCGTTTCGATGGATAAATTCAAGGAGATCCGCAAAATGTTCAATGCCAAGGGGGTAAAAATCGACATTCTGAAATTAGGCGACAAAAGCTGGTCGGACGAAGAGCTCGACTACGTTTTTACTGTTTGTAAAACATTGGGCGCCCGTGGAATAACCATGGAAATTTCGGAAGAAGCAGGTAAACGTTTTGCTCCGTTTGCGCAGAAACATAACCTTTTTGTGATTTTTCATAATCACGGACAACCCGGAGACCCCAATTTCAGTTTTGATAAAGCACTTTCCTATGGATCCAAACTGATGCTGAATTTTGATGCAGGTCACTATTTTGGCGCTACCGGATTGAACCCTTGCGGATTGATCCAACGACTTCACGATCGTATTGTGAGCATCCATATCAAAGACAAAACAGGTCCGAAAGCTGCAGAACCCAATAAAAATCAGCAGTTTGGGAAAGGTGAAACTCCTGTTATTGAAATGCTTCGATTGGTTCAAAAGAATAAATGGCCTATAACCTGCGATATCGAACTGGAATATACCATTCCCGATGGTTCTGACGCTGTGAAAGAAGTGACCAAATGTGTTGCTTATTGCCGTGAAGCCCTGATGCCAAAAAAATAGCCGCACGACAATAAATCGTTGAATTATGAAATATTTATTTGAATACGATCCTTAAGGTGCAGAGCACCGTAACGTAATATTCAGCGTTTTTAGCCACGCAGTGGCTGAATTTCAATTTGGTTTTTAGGACAAAAGATGGCTGTAAAACACTCATTCCTGATCATTCCAGAGAACTTTATGCTTACTTTTTAGGAATCCTAAAAAGTAAAGGCTGCTTGCCGAACACGGGATCGAAATTGATGAGAAATATTTTCCATAATACAGGGATTCAACCCCTTCGGGGCTAAAAAATATGCGGTCTATATTCCGTGGGTTGACACCCACGGTTATTGAGATATCCGCTCTTTCAGAGCTTAACCTGTGCAAGAGTGTGATTTTAGTCGGTTGACGGATTACTTTAATCAAATATGCAAATCCAATGATACAATTTAAGTATTTTCAGCAGACCCTACTTA
>JBAXOA010000256.1:0-2486 GCA_037133495.1 Mariniphaga sp.
TGAAAGCTGAAAGCTCCGGCCAGGCCGTAGGTTCCAACCATCTTTCCACGCCAGGATGCGAGATGCGCCTGACATGCATCTTCGATTACAGGAATGCTGGTCTTTCGAGATATTTCAAGGATTTTATCCAGATTTGCAGGCGAGCCTCCGATATGAACAGGCATGATAACTTTTGTTTGCTTTGTGATGGCCGCTTCAATTTTATTGGCATCGATCTGAAAACTTTCGATATCGGTATCCACAAAAATTGGAAGTGCATAATTCAGCACAACAACATTGTATGTCGCGATAAAAGTGTAAACCGGTATGATGACCTCATCCCCTGGACCAATATCCAACGCACCAAGTAAAGTTAATAATGCGCTTGTCCCGCTTGAAGTTGCAAGAACATGACCGGCACCTGTGAGCTTCTTGTACCCAGTTTCGAAATTATCCACTTTATTACTGCCCAGACGACACCATTTTTTGCTTTGCAATACTTCTTCAAAAGCTTTTGACTCAGGCTGACCGATGACAGGCCAACTGGGGAACATGCCCTCATGGGCTTTGGCACCACCCAAAATAGCGGGTTTTAGAACATCACTTCCCGATGCACGGGAGATCGTCGGAAATTCGAGTGACAAACCTGCCCCGATAATGGAAGCAGCGCCGACAAAGGCTCTGCGGTTAAATTTGTTTTCCATTTTAATTTTTATTTGGTTATAGAATTAAAACGCTAATTTTAATGGACCTTAATGAAGTTTTGAAAATCAAAAAAGAGTTCATTGATCCGTCGGACTTCGGCGTGAGCTCAGTCGAACGCTGACGGAGACCATTATTAATTGACAAATACTTAAATACTGTCTGTTGACCGTTCGGTATTTGTTTTTTCACCCTTCACTTCACGCAGCCGGTTTAAATCTTCTTGTAATTTATCTGCAAACAGAAACATGTCAGAACTATGCATAATTATATTTGCTCCTGCTTTTGCCCATGCAATTTGAAGCTCGAGAGTTCCCCGGGAGCCATTATGCCCACCGGCTGCAACGCCAACGGCTCTCGCCTTTTTAATGATTTCGCTGCTCAATTCGATAAATTCCTTTGTGAGATACTGTTCGGGCATATCGTAAGATGTCGATAAATCATGAGGTCCTAAAACGATTCCGTCCACTCCTGGTCCGTCAACAGACTGAATGGCAAAGAAATCCTCCATGTTCTTCACGCCAGCCGGGCTTTCTATATTCAGAAGCAGCGTATGATTTTTATTGTGATTTTTTAAATAAGTCTCAAGTTCTGCCGTCGGTTTTTCTTTTCCATACAGGAGCCTTTTCAGCTTTTCGCCCTTTAACGGCCGGTATTTTACTGCACCCACAAGATCGAAGACATCAGCGAGATTTTCAACATAAGGCACGAGAACTGCACCGGCACCGGCATCCAATGCTCGTGTGGCCAGGTAGGGATCCGGTTCCAGGATACGAACAACAGGGTTTATTCCGGCAGCTTTAAATGCTCTGCACATCCAGCTAAGCGTTTCGGGGTTATAAGCAACATGCTCGTCGCACAAAAAAACATAGTCGAGTCCTAAACTGATTGCAGTATCGAACATCTTAGGTGATGTTGAAGTGATTAATGTGCCGTACACATTTTTCCCTGAACGCAGTGCATCTCTAAAATCTTTTCCTGTCATTATTTCCATTCTCCTTCCTTACCTAAGGCAGCAATGGCTGCCTGGCTAAATGTTTTTGCTGCTTCATTCATGACTTCAGCATTCCTGATTTGCTCGCTTACGCGGTTGTATGCCAGAGCTGCATTGATAACTGTATCACATTCATTATTGTCCATAAAGAGCGATGCTTCAAGAATACGGGACTGATCTTCCTCCGGAATAATTAAAAATCCGTGCTTGTCGGCATGAATTAAATCGCCCGAATTTACTTTGGTGCCAAATACTTCTACCGGTTCTCCCCAGCTGATGGGTGCGGCATAAGCATGACCGACACATAAACGGCGCGCAAGAGCCTTGAATCCTGCACTTTTCATTTCGTCGAGATCTCTTATGGCGCCATCAACAATAACGCCGACGCATCCGAGTGTTTTATGAGTATTGGCACTTACCTCGCCCCAGAAGGAACCAATCACATTTGGTTTATCCAGATCCTGCATGACAATAATTTTAGGACCGGGTATGGAGGCAATGTAGTTACGATATTCGGTCCATGCATTCGGATTGGATCCCGGCGTGGATGGTCTAATGGTTACGGTTACAGCATAACCAATCATCGGCCCAAATTCGGGCATGAAATCTTTGGTCTCTTCGAGATTAAATCCTGTGGTCCGGGATCTTTTGGTAATCTGCTCCCATCCATTGTAGATGGTCGGAGTATTCCAGCGTTTTAACTTCAACAAAACATCTAGTGGCAACATAGGTCAATTATCAATGTTCTCCGCCAGCTGGCGGATCAATGTTCAATTATTAATTACTTAACAACGTTTTGAGGGGTTCCGGT
>JBAXOA010000257.1:0-2426 GCA_037133495.1 Mariniphaga sp.
TGATCAATCTGATTGATTTCGCGGATGATGAGATTTCTAAAAAAATGCAAATCATCATGGATTTACTGATTTATGATGTGGCCACCCAAAATGTAAATACCATGTTCATATCGGTGAGTGGCAGGGCCTATGAAGGGAACCGCAAAGGGGGACCGGGTGCAACTTTAGGAGGAATTACCGAATATTATTGGGGCAGCGGACAGAAAATGGGGCCGGAATTAATGTACGGGATGATGACGACCAAAAAATATGCACCCGCTCCGGTTCTGTTGGACATCGCTAAGGATTCTGGTGTGGTTGTAATCAGACAGAGCAATGGATTGGATATTAATGAATTGAAGAAAGAGGGTTATGGCGGTGCTGATACTAAAGGTATGATGATGCAATGGGGGATGGAGGCTTTTTCAAATCCTGAAGTCGTCCGGAATACCCTGTCGCTGGTTCGCAGCAACAACATGTTCTCCAATAGTTTTCTGACCGATCTGAAAATGCTCGATTTTAGCATCCTCCGACTGCTACACTTGGAGCCGTTGCTGATTCGGATCGTTGATCCCCAGACCAACGGGGTCGCCATCCAAAAAGGAAATACCTACACCTTTAAAACAAGGAATTACTCCCTCTATTCAGTACAAAACCATTATCCGGGTACCTATGGCGACCAACAGCACGTGGCCGGTATGAACATTGGAAACTCTTTCAGTATTTTTCACACCCATCCGGCTTTGGAGAAAGAGAAGAACAGCCAGTCGCCCAATTACTGGGTCGGATATGGTCATTTACCGCATGTGGTTCAAGATGGAAATGTGAGTCTGGCGATCTACAATACCCCGGCAAAAAAAGGGTTGATGGAGGCTGCACTGCTTGATTATACCCACGCCTACTTTCCAAAGGAGCAATTCGACAGCATCGTAGTTACCGGCAACTATGCCATGGGCAAAAAGAATGAGACTTACTGCGCCTTCATTGGCGCGAATCAGCTAAATTTCAGGGAAAATTCCACCGACGATCTGATCCAGAAAGGGAAGAAAACTTTTTGGATCACGGAAGCCGGATCAAAAGACGAGGATGGTTCGTTTGGCGCATTCTGCGTCAGAATTCAAAAAAATGAACTGGCATTTAATTCGGAAAATCTCGAATTGGATTATCTTTCAAAAGGAAAAAAATTCAAACTAACTTTTGATGCCGACTTTTTTGTTGACGGAAAGCTCATCAATACAGACTACCTGCGATACGATTCGCCCTATTGCAGGTCCCATAAGAAAGCTGAAACAATCACATTTTCATTCAACGGAAAATCATTGTTTCTCGATTTTAAGAAGATGAAAAGAGAATTTTGAAAAATATTTAATACGATAGCAATGCAAGCCAATCTGTCCAAAAGGATTACATTCACATTATTAGCAACATTCTTTATTGCTGCTGTTTATGCGCAAATTACTCCTGCAGTAAAATTGCAGCTTCAAGCCCGGCCTTCCGAAGTCGGGAAAAAAATGGTGGGATACATTTCCAACATACGGTTTGGATGGCGCTATCCCAAAGTTTGCACTTACTACGGAAGTCTGATCTTTGCCGAAGCCATCCACGATCCAAAAATCGTGGAGACTATCCGAAATGGCTATGCACCATTTTACAATGGATCGCGCAAAAACCATATCGGCCATGTCGATTTCAACGTGTTTGGCATCTGGCCGTTTGAGATGTACCGGCAGACTGGCGACAAAAAATACCTTGAAAAGGGAAAACTCCTTGCAGACGATGAATATAAAACTGCCCGACCAGATGGACTTGCCACCTATACCCGCTTTTGGGTCGACGATATGTATATGGTAGGATCGCTGCAGCTCCAGGCTTATAAGTCACTGAAAGACACCGTTTACCTTAATAGGGCTGCCAGGCAACTGGTTATCTATTGTGAAAAATTACAGCGACCCAACGGACTGTTTTACCATCGCATGGACGCTCCTTTTTACTGGGGACGAGGCAACGGATGGGCCGCCGCTGCCATGGCCGAAGTATTGCCAATGTTGCCAGAGGAGAACAAATATTACAAACCATTGATGAATGCCTATCTTGAAATGATGGATGCATTGCTAAGTTTACAGGGGAAGGACGGCATGTGGCACCAGTTGCTCGACGATTCTTCAAGTTTTGCAGAGTCATCCTGCACCGGCATGTTTCTCTATGCCATGGCAACGGGCCTCGGCATAGGCTGGCTACCCCAGGATCGCTTCTCTGGCCCAGTCCAAAAATGCTGGGAAGCACTTGCCGGATATGTCGATGAAAATGGGGCTGTCCGGGAGGTCTGCGTGGGGACAAATGCCAAAAATAACAAGAAACATTACCTCACGCGACCGCGCCACACCGGAAATTTCCACGGTCAGGCTGCCGTTTTATGGGCTGCTACAGCCATGGCGCGATTGGGAGAA
>JBAXOA010000258.1:0-2401 GCA_037133495.1 Mariniphaga sp.
GCAATTATGAAACAGGTTTTCAGCATAGCCGGATGTATCCGCAATTTGGCCTGGGGGTATTGATACGCAACGATTACCTTGTTGTGAGCAACATACAGCTGTCGTTCGCATTTTATCCGTCCATTCCAGGCCATGGGGAAAATATTTTCAAAGGCAACCCCTTCAGAACTACCGATTATGGATTGCCGGATTTTGTAAGCGGGAAACCCGCTGTTATTGATTTCCGATAAGCTGAACCAATGGCAGATTCTCTTATAAAATCATTGGATATATTTTTGTTTTTATTTACTTTCAACAGTTTTCTGCTGAGTGCGCAGACAGACTCTTCTGCACTAAATTCGCCGGACTCTACCCTGGTTAATTATACAATGGTAACGCATCAGGCTGAACATTATAAACCTCATTTCATCTGCGATCTGCCTGGTAAAATAAGGGAAACTTCGGGCCTGGTGTTTTTTAACGACCAGCTTTGGACACTAAACGATAGCGGCAACCAACCTGAAATCTACCAGATTAATAGTGCCAACGGAAGCGTTTTGCGAACGGTTGTACTAAGGAACTCAATAAATACAGATTGGGAAAGCCTAACCCAGGATGATTCCAATGTGTACATCGGTGATTTCGGGAACAACGCCGGTAACAGGACAAACCTGCGAATATTAAAAATTACAAAATCCGATCTCTTAAACCTGGAAAACGACACCGTAAAAGCAGAATATATTTATTTCATATATCCCGATCAGATTCATTTTCCAGTGGCAGTAAACAAAAATAATTTTGATTGCGAAGCATTTTTGTTTTATAACGATTCGCTGCACCTTTTCAGCAAGGACTGGGCTGATTTGAAAACCAGGCATTACGTGTTGCCAACCAAACCCGGCAGGTACAAGGCACGGCTTGTTGAACAGTTTCAGGCCGATGGGCTTATTACCGATGCGTGTATCAACCACAGAGGCAATATTGTGCTACTGGACTACAAAAATACGGTCAGGCGATCCTACGCCTGCTTTGCATGGTTACTTTCGGCATACGAAGGCTCAGCCTTCTTCGGAGGGGAAAAAGTACGGGTCGAATTGGGATCAGCCCTGCACCTCGGCCAGACTGAAGGCATTGTGCTTAAAAATGATAATACAGGATGGTTTTCATCCGAAAGCATTCAGGCAGGATGGTTTTACGAGCCGGCGAAGTTGTTCGGTTTTAATTTTGAAAGTTATTTTGAAGTAGGAGGGAAGGAGTAAGAAATAAGATATAAGAAGTAAGTGGTAAGAAGTAAGGATTCCGGGACCTTGAATGGGAATTCTTGTTGGGAGCCGGAAATTTCCTTCACTTATACTTTTGCCATAACTCTTCTGATCCGGGCATTAAGGCGAAAGGCATTTTTTTGTAGTTTTACACTCTTCAAAATACAGGTTTTGCATTTGCCGGTATTTCGAACTATGTTTAATCATCTAAATTTTAATCTTCATATGAAAAAACTCTTTTTTGCATTATGTATCCTTGCTGCCGGTTGCAGTTCCACATCAATTATCAACAGCTGGAGAGCGCCAGGAGCTACATTAACCCCGGAACAATATAAAAAAGTGCTGGTAGTGGTTTTAGCAAAGGATGAAACAGCCCGAAAAGTTGCCGAAGATAAGATTGTCTCAAACCATAAGGCTCTTCATGCTTCTTACCCTGTTTTTACAATTAAACAATTAGGCCAGGATACACTCAAAGTAAAGAACACGATTAAAGAACAAGGGTATGATGCTATCGTCGTTATGCGGCTTATTACCACTAAGGCAAAAAGTACTTATGTGGTCGGCAGTCATAACCAGGCCTACCAGCAAAACGGCATTTATTACTTCGGCGACTATCTTAATTCAAGCACTTATGCAACAGGTATGCAGTTTATTGTTTCTACCAATGTATGGTCATTGAAGGATGACAAACTGCTGTGGTCTGGTGTAACCGAATCGACAGATCCTAAAAAGATTGACAATCTGGTAAATGCTGTTGCTAAAGAGGTTGTTTACAAAATGACTCAAGACGGATTTATTCCGGGTAAATAAGTAATACCTGAATCCTGATACTTTTACCTGACCTGCTCTTCTATTATACTATCCGAATCAAGATTGTTATGCTGTAAAACTGATTATCGTTCAGAAAATCAATATTTATGATCTACAACCAATGGTACGTTATCCTTGATTCGAAGGAATTGAAGAACAAACCCTTACGGGTGAAACGATTAAATGAAGACCTAGTCTTGTGGCGTGACCAAAACGGCAATGCCTGCTGTATTGCCGACCGCTGCTGCCACCGCGGAGTTTCGCTCGCCTGCGGTAAAATAATTGAAGGGAAACTCGAATGCCCTTTTCATGGGTTTATTTATGATAAATCAGGGAAAGTAACAGTTATT
>JBAXOA010000259.1:0-2399 GCA_037133495.1 Mariniphaga sp.
TAGCCTGAGAGATATAATAAGGACTCACTTCGTTAATCCCAATACCTTTGAGAAAGGACCAGTCAAAACCTCCAATAAAAGGGGCCAAAAATCCTGTTGTAGAACCAAACGCGTTACTATAGCCAAAAGCAACCCATTCGAGACTGATCACTGCCAGGAGTATAAAACACTGCATCAATACGTTCAGAATATTTTTACTGCGCACGAGGCCGCCATAGAACAGCGCTAATCCAGGAATTGTCATCAGCATCACAAGGGCTGTAGCAACAATCATCCAGGCAGTATTTCCTGCACTGATAAATGGAACCGGGACAGGGGCTGCAGCCGGAACTGCAGCTGCAACATTAGCAGCAACAACAGCTGCAGAATTCTGTGCAAACGTAAGAACCGGGAAAACCATTGATAATCCAATGGGTAAACCAATAGATTTAAAATATTTTGTCATCATATAACTTGTCTTTAGTTACCTTATTTTTCGATATCATAAAGTGATTCATCCCCTTTATCGCCGGTTCTGATCCTGATAGACTGCTCAATCTGTGTTACAAAGATTCGGCCGTCGCCACTTTCGCCCGTATATGCAGCCTTAAGAATGGCGTTAATCGATTTTTCAAAATTGATATCCCGAACTACAAACGAGATATACATGCGTGCCACTGAATTTACGTCATAGGCAATGCCTCTGAAAATAAGTCCTTGACGAGCCGTGCCCTGCCCTTTTACTTCCCACCAGGAGAGAAAGTCGATATCGGCTTCATGTAACGCTTCTCTGACCTCTTCAAATTTGGATTTTCGCACAATGGCTTCAATTTTCTTCATATCTTATCTGTTTATTTAATAAAAATCAGGAGTGAACTGTTCCTGAAAGTTGTTTACATCACGAATACCTACAAAGTACAAATTTACATATTTATTTAACACACCTACCTTTTTTATTGCTTTATTTTAATATTATTACTTATTTTCACTGCTATGGTAATTTTTTATGGGGGTCTATTGCTTTTATTCGTATATTTTTAGGACACACCCTGGTAATTACAACAATCAAGAGGGTGTCTAAAAAATCGAGACACCCCCTTACAGAACGAATTTTATTCGTTAAAGAAATCTACTCCAACTAATCCTTGTTATACATAGATTCGTCTCCTGTTTCGCCGGTACGAATTCTATATGACTCTTCAATTGTAGATACAAATATTTTTCCGTCGCCCACCTCTCCGGTGTAAGCGGCTTTTAAAAGACAATCAACTGTTTTTTTCAGATTGATGTCCCGAACTACGATAGACAAAGTTAAGCGCGAAATAAAATCAGTGTCTGCAGAGCCACGGAATACATTCTTCCTTTTCCTTTCATTTCCTACACCAAAAGTTTCGGTATACGAGAAAAAATCAATGTCGATGGCATGCAAAGCGGCTTTAACTTCTTCAAATTTAGAGCGTCTGATAATTGCTTCTATTTTTTTCATGATAATTATGATTTTTATAAGAGAATAATATTCAAAATAAATTAATTGGAATATGCTTCAGCCCCATGCTCAAACACATCTATTCCGCCAACACCGGTTTCACCCTCGGGCTCAACGCGCAATTTAAACGGATAAGGCAATTTATTAATGATTGTCATCAGAATCATTGCGACAAAAAATGTTGTCAAGGTAATAATCAGACTTCCGGCAAGCTGAGCGAGCAGCACATTCCAACCACCTCCGTAGAACAGTCCCGCTACTGGTGCAGTATTGTCTGCGCCTGTCGGACCAGCAAAACCATACTCGCCGCTGGCGAACAGACCGATTGCCAGAGTGCCGAAAATACCATTCAGACCATGAACAGGAACTGCACCAACCGGATCGTCAATTCTAAGGTATTCAAGCAAATATATACCGCCGAATACAATAGCTCCCGCTATTGCACCAATCATGATCGCTCCAAACGGGGACACCCAGTAACAAGGTGCAGTTATTGCAACCAGTCCACCCAACAATCCGTTCACTGTAAAGCCAACGTCAAACTTTCCCTTAAAAGAACCCACATAAAAGGCAAGCATCATAGCACTTAAGGCACCCGTACAGGCGGCCAGCGTAGTATTTGCCGCCACCCGGCCAATTCCAACGGCATCCATAGCCGAAAGAGTGCTGCCAGGGTTAAAGCCGTACCATCCAAACCACAACAAAAAAGCACCCGTCACCGCAACCGGCAAGTTATGAGCAGCAGGCAAACCTCCCCGTTTTTTGTCATCCCCAAGGAATACCCGTCCGATACGAGGCCCCAGAACGATAGCACCGGCAAGCGACACAACACCTCCAATGGTATGCACAACTGTTGAGCCGGCAAAATCGCGGAAAGGATTACCCAATGAAGGCAGGAAATTTCCGGGAGTTCCCATGGTTACCAAAAATCCGT
>JBAXOA010000260.1:0-2394 GCA_037133495.1 Mariniphaga sp.
GACCCAATCTATGGCCGACCTTATGCATCTGGCCGATTATTATGGCGGACTGGAAAACCTGAAAGGCAAAAAAATTGCTATGACCTGGGCTTTTTCTCCAAGTTATGGCAAACCACTTTCGGTGCCACAAGCCATTATAGGGTTGATGACCCGTTTCGGAATGGAAGTAGACCTGGCTTATCCTGAAGGATATAACCTGATTTCGGATATTGAGGACCTTGCCGGTAAAAATGCCGCGGCTTCCGGCGGGAAATTCCGTATAGTAAACAGCATGGACGAAGCTTTCCGCAATGCCGATATTGTTTATCCTAAAAGCTGGGCTCCTTTTTCGGTAATGCAGCGCCGCACTCCGCTATTGCATAACAACGACAAAGATGGCCTTAAAGCCCTTGAACAGGAATGCCTGGCCAACAATGCCCGTTTCAAGGACTGGGAATGCACCGAAGAAAAAATGAAACTCACCAAAGACGGCAAAGCTTTGTATATGCACTGTCTGCCAGCAGATATTTCAGGTGTTTCATGCAAGGAAGGCGAAGTTGCGGAATCTGTTTTTGACCGTTACCGCATCGAAACCTATAAGGAAGCCGGCTTTAAACCGTATATTATTGCTTCAATGATTTTTAACAATAAATTCAAAGATGCGGCGGGAATGCTGAACAAACTGAATGAAAGAGGATTGAACAGGATTCTGGGATAAAAACCCACATATAATTCGAACTAAACCTGGCAGATTTTGAAATCCTGCCAGGTTTCTTCGTTTATACCCTGTACTCCAGAATATCTCCCGGCTGGCAGTCAAGTACCCTGCATATTGATTCCAGCGTGTCGAACCTGACACCTTTTGCTTTTCCTGTTTTCAATATCGAAAGATTTACGGTTGTTAATCCAACTTGCTGCGAAAGTTCGTTCAACGACATCTTTCGTTTTGCCATCATAACGTCTAAATTTATAATAATAGCCATAATTAAATAAATGTTTCGTTTTCGTTTTTAAGCTGTAAAGCCTTAACAGTAAACTGCTTTACTACCCATAAAATTATAGCCACCAGGAAATACATGGTCTGAGGCGATTTAATAAGCAGCAGCTTCGTAAAAGTCCGGAACGATAAATTCGAGATACTTAGGATTGAAGTCCATTGATCAATATGCACTTCATTAAAGTCGTTTACTGTAATTTGTACCGCACCCAAAACAGCAAGTACTAAACAGGAAAGTATTACTCCGTTGAATACTTTAAGGCTTCCCATATCAAAGAAACCGCTTGTTTTATACCTGTTGAATAACCTTAGTAATAAATAACCAGCTCCCAGAAAAATGATGTTATTGCATATCTGAACAATAAACCACGCATAGGGTTCCTGCCCTGCCGGCACAATTAAGTTTTGCTGATTTATCAAAAAGTCTATAAACCATCGGATATGGAAGACTAAGGCTAAAGTTGAAAAGCCTATGGTTCCCCATAAAATTATTTTTATGAGAAATAATTTTGCTGATTCATTTTTAAAGCGTTGCATAAGACCAGATTTTTTGTTTTATGCAAAGGTAATACACAATTAGTAAAAACAACTATTATTTAATGTTTTATTTTAATTATATATAATGTATCAACTAATTTATGGTGCTTATAAAGTTTCAAATCCCCATCCATTCCCTTTAAAATAGACCACCTCATCAATTCCGGATTCCTTTAACAGGGCAAATCCATAATCAAATGCTAGATCGAGTTCGTGAGGCTTATGTGCATCGGAATTTATCATCACCGGGATGCGCATCTTTTTAATCTGCTTCAGTATATCCAGGCCGGGATAGGTTGTTTCCGAACGTTGCTTGTAAATGCCACGGGTATTCACTTCCACAATGATGTCACGGTCCTGCAACAGTTCGAGGGTTTCGCTTACCAGGGCCATATACCAGGGTTCATGTTCTTTGAAAAAGCGATCGCGGTTATGCATTTTGATCTTATCAAAATGACCTATGATATCAATATGCTGATGTTCGATCATTTCGTTTAACTGATGATAATAGGTGGTCACCGCCTTACGTATATCTCCGGAAAAAAGGTCATTCAGGCCCTTATCGTAGGTTTCATAGTTGGATCCATCCGTAAACCAGAGTTCATCAGAGTCTTCCGGCCTTACCAGGTGTACGGAACCGATTATATAATCAAGTTTATATTCCGTTTTTACCTTCGCGAAGTTTTCGGACATGCCTGGAACATAATCCATCTCCATACCCGAATATAGCGCAATCTGTGAAGCATATTTCTGCTTAAGTTCATTCATTAAAGCCAGGTACTCTACCTTTTTCTCCTTGCGGAACGAAAAGGAATTCTCCATAGGCAAAGGCGAATGCTCGGTAAAGCCAAGCAGTTTGAAGCCTTTGTCGATAGCCTGTA
>JBAXOA010000261.1:0-2387 GCA_037133495.1 Mariniphaga sp.
TCGTTATATAACATCTTCTCCTTCGGCCTTATCTCAATGCTCGCAACAACTATCTTCACTTTGATCAGCCAAGCGCGCGTATTGCCTAAGTATCGTATTGCGCTAGTTATGTCATCAATGGTCACCTTCATTGCTGCCTACCATTACTTCCGTATCTTCAACTCGTTCAACGAATCTTCCATGAAGAACGCTGTAACCGTGGGAACTTCACAAGGTTCATTCAATGAGGCATACCGCTACATCGACTGGATCCTCACCGTTCCACTTCTCCTCGTTGAGGTAATTGCAGTACTTGCTCTCGCAAAGGATGCTTCGAAGTCACTCATCACTCGTTTGGTTCCTGCGTCAGCAGCGATGATCATTCTGGGTTACCCTGGAGAGATTTCAAGCAGCAATGGAACAAAGGTGCTCTTTGGAGTTCTTTCAACGCTTCCATTCCTTTACATCCTCTATGTCCTATTCGTAGAGCTCACCAAGTCTTTGGATCGTCAACCAGAAGGAGTGGCAGCCACGGTTGGTCGCCTCCGTCTTCTCTTGGTCGGTACCTGGGGCGTCTACCCAATTTCCTACCTGCTTCCAATCTTGATTAAGCACCCATCTGCTTCTCAAGCAGCGGGTCTCTTCACCGGTCGTCAAATCGGATACACCGTTGCAGATGTGCTTGCAAAGTGCGTATTCGGTCTCACCATCTTGAAGATCGCTCGCATGAAGTCAGCTGCCGAAGGTATGGCAGACACTCACTAATATGTGACGTCGTGAAGGGGGAAGGCCATCGGGTCTTCCCCCTTTGCATTTATAACGAAGTGAGAGAGGCTAACCGCATGAACAATTATCGAATGTGGGCATATTCCATGATCGCCGTGGGCGCCATTAACTGGGACTACCAGCGCCACAACTCACACGTTGTAACCAATAGTTTGCTGATAATCGTTCCAGGACTCGTCTTGGTCGCGCTCACGTATCTAAAGTCGGGTCAGCAACTGCTGCAAAAACGCCCGGTGCAGATACTTTGGCTCGTTATTGGAGTGGTTGCTTTGATTTTTGCTTTCACAAACAAATAGGAACATTCACGGTTTCTATAGTCTTCCGCCAGCCGATCCATCTTGCGAAATGCGCTGGCTGAGCCAGACTGGGAAGATAAAGAGCACGATCAACATCGTTGCGACAACATTGACTATTGGGGCCTGATTTGGTCTAAAGAGATTATTGAAGATCCACTGCGGCAGGGTTTCGGTTCCTGGACCGGCGGTAAATGTGGTCACGACGATCTCGTCGAAGGAAAGCGCAAAGGCAAGTAAACCACCTGCGACAAGTGCAGAACGCACAAGTGGGAAGGTGATGTAGCGGAAGGTTTGGAAGATATTAGCGCCAAGATCTTGGGATGCTTCCTCTAGGCTCTGGCCTAAACGGCGCAAGCGGGCCAGGACATTGTTATAGACCACCACGATGCAGAAAGTGGCGTGACCCACGACGACGGTCCAGAGTGCCAATTGCTTATTGAGTGGGTCCAAGAATGTATGGAAAGTTGTGTTGAGCGCGATACCGGTGATGATGCCATGTAGGGCGATTGGAAAAATCACCAGAAGTGAGAGGGTGCTCTTGCCGTAGAAGGAGTAGCGAGAGACGGCGAAGGCGATGCAGGTACCTAGAACCAGCGCGATGGCGGTCGCACCGAGACCAACTTTGATCGAGGTCCCGATGGCAGGAAGCACTCCATTGCTCTCCGTGAGCCTGCCCCACCAGACCGTTGATAGCGATTGCGGCGGCCAGGAGAAAGTTCGTGATGGATTAAAGGAGTTGAGTGCAACGACCACCAAAGGTAGATAGATAAAGCTCAGCGTTCCGAAAGTGAGGGCTCCCAATAAAATCTTGGCGCGTCTGGATATGTACATTAGAAGTTTTCCAATGCACCAGAGCGACGAACTACGAAGAGGTAACCCAGAATCGTTCCGATTGGCAGGAGCGCCATCGCCGCGGCAAATGGCAGATTGCCGGCCGTGCCGACATTGTCTGCGATCACATTTGCAACGAGCTGTGTGGTTCCGCCAACGATCTTCACAACGATGTAGTCACCGAGTGAGAGCGAGAAGGTAAAGATTGAACCCGCGATGATTGCCGGATAAATGATAGGCAAAATAATTGAAGTGAAAGTCTTGGTCGCCGAAGCCCCTAAATCACTTTCTGGTAATCGTCCTCGACTGCACCGGTCAGCCAGAAGGTTCCGCCAATCTGCTCAGCGAATCGCAGACCAGCCGGCACGTTCTTGCGCGGGATCGCTCGGGTCGGTTGGAGCACAAGTCTCTCGTGGGGTTCGATACCGAGCGCTGCTCGGGTGCGGGCACGATCCCCGGCGGGGGGAGCCATGTCGAAGCGGTTCATCAAGCAGG
>JBAXOA010000262.1:0-2365 GCA_037133495.1 Mariniphaga sp.
GGAGGTGAAGGATTTGCTGCACCACCTTTGATCTGTAACTTGATAAATCCAGCAATGTCTTTAGCCATAACGTTTTTTAAAAATATTTACTTACTCCTTCTCCACTTGCATAAAGCTAAGCTCCAAAGGTGTTTTACGACCGAAAATTTTAACCATAACTTTAAGTTTCTTCTTCTCCGCATTGATTTCCTCAATGGTTCCGTTGAAACCGTTAAATGGTCCATCAGTCACTTTTACTGTCTCTCCTACAATGAAAGGATTATCGAGCTCTACTCGGCCCTCCTGAAGCTCATCAACTTTCCCAAGTATACGGTTTATTTCAGACTGACGCATAGGAACGGGTTCGCCGCCCTTAGTGTCACCCAAAAAACCAATAACATTAGGAATATTTCTAAGCATGTGGGCAATTTCGCCCACCAGTGCGGCTTCGATCAGAATGTAACCGGGGAAAAAATTGCGGTCTTTTGCAACTTTCTTCCCATTCCGGATCTGATAAACCTTCTCCACAGGGATTAAGACTTGGGATACAAACTCCTGTAGTCCGGAATTAGATACTTCATTATCGATATATTCCTTGACCTTCTTCTCTTTGCCTCCAATAGCTCGAAGAACATACCATTTACGTTGATTATCACTCATCACGGACCTCCAGGAAAAATTAATAGAAAAAACTGTAAATCAATTTCATGAGACTGCGGAAGCCAGAATCAATGAAAAATATTAACAGTGCAATTATAAAGGAAGCAATCATTACTACTACAGCACTATTACGCAACTCATTCCATGTAGGCCATGAAACCTTATGTATGAGTTCGTTGTAAGATTCGTTGAAATAATTCGTTAATTTCATTTGTAGATTGACAAATTTCGTTACAAAAATAAAATATTGCCGGATAGCAAGAATCGAACCCGCTGTAACTCCCCTATTTGGAGTTTATCCGTAAATACAGTCCCAAACGTGTGTTTGGGACTGTATCACTTATCAATTGAAATTAACTATTTCAAAATTTCAGTTACCTGACCTGCACCTACGGTACGTCCGCCTTCGCGAATAGCGAAACGAAGTCCAAGATTCAAGGCAACAGGGTAGATCAATTCTACGGTGATCGTAACGTTATCACCTGGCATGATCATTTCAGTACCTTCAGGAAGGTTGATTTCGCCGGTAATATCCAATGTACGAATATAGAACTGAGGGCGGTATTTGTTGTGGAATGGTGTATGACGACCACCTTCTTCTTTTTTCAGGATATAAACCTCAGCCTTAAAGGTGGTATGAGGAGTAATTGAACCTGCTTTAGCAAGAATCTGTCCGCGTTTGATCTCTTTTTTATCAACACCACGAAGTAAAAGACCAACGTTGTCACCGGCTTGTCCGTCATCAAGAATCTTACGGAACATTTCAACACCAGTACAAATTGTTTTACGATTCTCAGCGCCAAGACCAATTACTTCAATTTCGTCGCCGGTATGAATTTTACCAGTTTCGATACGACCAGTAGCAACTGTTCCGCGACCTGTGATCGAGAAAACATCTTCAACAGGCATAAGGAATGGTTTGTCAACGTCACGTGGAGGAATTGGAATCCAGGTATCAACGGCATTCATCAGCTCCATTACTTTTTCTTCCCAAACGGCTTCACCGTTCAGTGCACCAAGTGCAGAACCCTGAATAACAGGAGTATTGTCACCATCAAAATCATAGAATGAAAGAAGGTCACGAATTTCCATCTCAACAAGCTCGAGGATTTCAGGATCTTCAACCATATCAACTTTGTTCATGAAAACAACCAGACGAGGTACGTTTACCTGACGGGCAAGCAGGATGTGCTCGCGGGTCTGAGGCATAGGACCGTCAGTTGCAGCAACAACGATAATTGCACCGTCCATCTGGGCAGCACCTGTTACCATGTTTTTCACGTAGTCAGCGTGACCCGGACAGTCAACGTGAGCATAGTGACGATTTTCGGTCGAGTACTCAACGTGTGCAGTATTAATAGTAATACCACGTTCTTTTTCTTCAGGAGCATTGTCGATCGAATCGAATGATTTAATTTCGCAAAGACCTTTTTTCGCTAATACCATGGTAATAGCAGAAGTAAGAGTTGTCTTGCCGTGATCAACGTGACCGATAGTACCAATGTTTACATGGGGTTTCGACCTGTCATAATGTGCTTTAGCCATAACTTAATTTTTTGTTAATCGTTTATATTTATTTAATCTTCTTTCCTGAGCCGGTGATGAGAATTGAACTCATGACCTCTTCCTTACCAAGGAAGCGCTCTACCCCTGAGCTACACTGGCAAACTTGAGCGGGAGACGGGACTCAAACCCGCGACCCTCAGCTTGGAAGGCTAATGCTCTA
>JBAXOA010000263.1:0-2363 GCA_037133495.1 Mariniphaga sp.
TCTGGGTCGGGACACTACCGTTTGTAACCCTGAAAATATAAAATTAAATGCAGGTGCAGGATTTGCCTCCTATTTATGGTCAACAGCGGAAACTACACCAGAGATTATCCTCCATAATGAGGGGGTATATAACGTCAATATTGTAGCTTCAAACGGGTGCAAAGCTAGTGATACGATGAAGGTCTCGTTTGCAGACAGACCCAGATTGGACCTTTCGAGGCTGGACACATTAATGTGTGGTAAATATACCACAACTGTTGATATTTCGGCGGATAAACCCGTCAGCTGGGTATTGGAAAGCAGTAATCCTAAACTTAATATCAACAACCTTACGGCTTCAGTTTTACCTGCTGACGAAGGCACTTACCCGGTTATTCTGACTGCTAAGGATACATTTTCATGCGTTACTACAACTGCCTTCAATCTGGGTTTTTTCCAATCACCTGTCGTTAATCTGGGTCGGGACACTACCGTTTGTAACCCTGAAAATATAAAATTAAATGCAGGTTCAGGATTTTCCGGCTATCTGTGGTCAACCTCCGAAACCACGCCTGATATCACACTTCAAAAGGCGGGGCTTTACAGTGTCAATATTATAGCTTCAAACGGATGTAAAGCAGGCGATACGATGAAGGTCTCGTTTACAGACAGACCTAAAATAGATCTTTCGAATCTTGAATCACTGATTTGTGGAAAATTTGAAACTGCTTTAAACGTTTCATCAGATAAAAAAGTAGTGTGGTTGGTGAACAGTGACTCAAAAGTTAAATTTAATGGTCTTTCAGCGAAGGTGTTGCCTGGAGATTTTGGTACTTACCCTGTATTTTTGACAGCCAAAGATACATTTTCCTGCAAATCTGATACCTCTTTTAAATTGGGGTTTTATAAGATTCCTAAAGTCGATTTCACAACCGATGCTAAAAAATGTTCAGGGTATAACCTGCTGGCTAAATATGCCGGGGATGCGGACACAATAGTTTCAAATTTTAAATGGGTTTTCAGAGGAGATCTTATCGCGAATCAATCGGGACTCAATTCACTTCTTGTGCCATTAGGCATTAACCGCGCTCGACGTGATCTTGAATTGACCGTTACCCAGGATGGCTGTACTGATTCCGTCTCCCGAAATATTCTTGTGACTCCCAAGCTTTTTTTATCAGATGTAGTTAAGCTTGGATGTGAGCCATTTAATGCTGTTTTTAAAGCCACAAACACAGAAGTTGTTGACTATTTCTGGAATTTTGGAGATAACTCGTCTGTTGAAAAAGGAGACAGTGTTATTTCACATATTTATCAAAAGTCAAATTTTTATAATGTGAAGCTGAAGGTTGTGACCAAAGAAGGGTGCACAAACGAAATAGAAATTGATAGTCTGGTTCATGCAGCACCTATTCCTACCTCAGGTTTTACACCGCTTTCTGCTGAATGTCTCTCAAAAGGAAATCATGAAATATCCTATTTGGGAAGCGGCGATCAATTGGATACCTATCATTGGGATTTGTCAAAGCTCGACAGTGAAGAGGTTATACGAAATCCGGCTATGGCTCAGGGTCCTTTGATTTTCAATTTAAAAAATAAACCGCAGGCTAAAATCAAACTAAGTGTGGTTTCGAAATTTGGCTGTCCTAGCGATACGGCTATGGTTTTAGTAAAACGCATTCCCGATTTTGTGATGAGTGCATCATCGTATGCCGGATGTACTCCTTTCGAACCACTTTTTAAAGCAATAACAGCTGATTCTGTCGATCAGGTGAATTATAACTGGAGTTTTGGTGATAATGTAGCAGGAAGAGGTAAACAGATTAAACATATTTATGGAGTGCCTGATCATAAATATGACGTAATGCTGGCCGCGTTATCTGCAACAACCGGATGCGCTGATACGATAAGCAGGAAAGAGTATATGTGGACTTACCCGATTCCAACAGCCGGATTTACACAATTTCAAGTCGAATGTCTCGACATCGGAAATCATGAAATCTCATATCTGGGTACCGGAGATCAATTGGATTCCTATCGGTGGGATTTGTCAAATTTTGATGGTGAAGAAGTTATACGAAATCCTGCATCAACGCAGGGTCCTTTGATTTTTAATTTAAAAAACAAACCACAGACTAGTGTCAAACTTAGCGTAGTTTCGAAATATGGCTGCCACAGTGATACTGCTTCAGTTTTGGTCAAGCGAAAACCCGCCTTTTCGGTGGATGTATCTCCCAGTGCGGGATGCACTCCTTTGGAATCGCTGTTCAATGGAACAGTTAAAGACGCTGTTGACCAGTTAAATTATAGCTGGAATTTTGGTGACGGTACAAAGGGAACCGGTGCCCAGGCAAAGCATAGCTATGAGGTGCCAAATCATAAAT
>JBAXOA010000264.1:0-2349 GCA_037133495.1 Mariniphaga sp.
CACTGGCGTGCAGCAGGCCGGCAATGCCGTCGAAGCCCGCGCTGCCATCGCTGCCGGTGGGTTTGAGCTGCAGCAGTTCCTGCGCCATCTGCAGCACACCTTTGCCTTTGATGCCGGTGCGCAGCAGCAGCGCGAGCAGTTCGGCGTCACTTAAAGCGGCTGCGCCGCGCGCCAGCAGTTTCTCGCGCGGGCGGGCTTCAGGGGGAAGGTCTTTCAGGGGCATTGGGCGGGCTTTTACAATCAGCCCAGTTTATCCGGGACTCCTTCATGACTGCCACCCTTCTTTGTGTTGACTCAGGCTCTTTTCTCACGCTGCACTACCGTCTGGCCGGGCCGACTGGCGACCTGATCAATACCTTTACCGGCAAGCCCGCCACGCTGACGCTGGGCAGCGGTGCGCTGTCGCCGGCACTGGAAGCGCAGTTGCTTGGTTTGCCGGAGGGCAGCCGCGCCACTTTTGAACTGGCGCCGGGCGCTGCTTTTGGTGAGCGCAACCCCGACATGCTGCAGTGGCTGGCGCACCAGGTGCTGCTGGAGATGGGTGATGCGGCCGAAAGCTACGCTATTGGTGACGTGGTGCACTTCCCCACGCCCGACGGCCAGGGCCGCTTTGCCGGCACTGTGCGCCAATTGCGCAGCGACGATCGCGGCGAGGCCGTGCTGTTTGACTTCAACCATCCGCTGGCCGGGCAGGCGGTGACGTTTGAAGTGCATGTGATTGGTGTGTTATGAGCGTGGGGGTAAGTGTCCTTTTAGCCGAGCCGCGCGGCTTTTGTGCCGGCGTGGATCGCGCGATTGAAATCGTCGAGCGTGCGCTGGACAAGTTTGGCGCGCCGATTTATGTGCGCCACGAGATCGTGCACAACACCTACGTGGTGAACGACCTCAAGGCCAAGGGCGCGATCTTCATTGAAGACCTGGAGGAAGTCCCACCCGGCGCCACGCTGATTTTCTCGGCCCACGGTGTCAGCCGCGCCGTGCAACTGGAAGCGGCGGCGCGCGGCTTTCAGGTGTTTGACGCCACCTGCCCGCTGGTCACCAAGGTGCATGTGGAGGTTGCCAAGCTGCACAAGGAAGGCTTTGAATTCATCATGATCGGCCACAAGGGGCACCCGGAAGTGGAGGGCACCATGGGTCAGCTTGAAGGCGGCATCCACCTGGTTGAAGATGTGGCCGACGTGGCGCGTGTGCGCCCAGCCCAGACGGAGAAGCTCGCGGTGGTGACGCAGACCACACTCAGCGTTGACGACGCGGCGCAGATTGCGGCCGCCATCAAGGCACGCTTTCCGAACGTGCGCGAGCCCAAGCAGCAGGACATCTGCTATGCCACGCAAAACCGGCAGGATGCGGTCAAGCTCATGAGTGCGCAGGTGGATCTGGTGATCGTGGTCGGCAGCCCGACCAGTTCCAACAGCAACCGCCTGGCCGAACTCTCACGCAAGCTCGGCACGCCCAGCCACATGGTCGACAACGCGGATGAACTGCAGCCCCAGTGGTTCGAAGGCGCGCAGCGCGTGGGCTTGACGGCTGGCGCCTCGGCGCCGGAAATCCTGGTGAACCAGGTGCTTGAGCGCATCAAGGCGCTCGGTGCGGTCTCGGTGCGCAAAATGGACGGCATTGAGGAAACCGTGAAGTTCCCGCTGCCCAAGGGCTTGAAGCCGCGCCTGCCATCGCCTGGCCGATGAGGCCTTTTGCAAAAACTACAATCGAATCATGCTAGACATTACCCTGCTCCGAAAAGACCTCGCCGGCGCCGTTGCGCGCCTGGAAACCCGCAAAAAGCCACAGGCTTTTTTGGATGTGGCCGCGTTTCAGACGCTGGAGTCTGAACGCAAGACGATCCAGATGCGCACCGAAGAATTGCAGAGCCAGCGCAACACCCTGAGCAAGCAAATCGGTCAGCTCAAGGCACGCGGCGCGGCAGGTCAGGCCGAGGGCGCTCTGGAGTTCGTGGGCCGCCCCCAGGTGATCGGGGTGGCCGTGGGTGAGCAGAATGTCGGAGGCACCACCGACATTGGTCTCGATGGCCGCCAGCACCTTGCCCTCGGCATCGAGCAGATTGATCGCCGCCAGATGCGATATTCCCGGCAGCTTCTTCAGATTTTCTGCAAATTGCGCCACGTTTCCAGCTCCTTGTTACTGTCGATCTGACAAATCAAATCCGCCGCGCCAGATCGGCCGCCTTGCCGGTGTAATCCCACGGCGTCAGCTTCAGCAGTTCATCCCGGGCCGCCTGCGGTATTTCCAGCGACTGGACAAAATCCTGCATGCCCTCGCGCGAGACGCGATTGCCGCGCGTCAGTTCCTTGAGTTTCTCATACGGATTGGCGATCCCGTAACGGCGCATCA
>JBAXOA010000265.1:0-2348 GCA_037133495.1 Mariniphaga sp.
TTGGAAATTAAGAAATTAAAGGACAGACAGCCGTACCATTTGAGCGAGGGTGAAAAACGCAAGGTGGCTCTGGCAAGTGTACTTGCTTTGAACCCCCAGGTGCTAACTCTTGACGAACCTTTGAACGGGCTTGACCCGCGATCCCAAAGATGGCTGATTGAATTCTTGATCAATCTGAGCAAGGCGGGTAAAACAATTATAACTTCAACCCACAATATTGAGCTAGTACATGAACTTTCTACACGTGCGGTTTTATTCGATAGCGACCATACAATTGTTGCCGATATGCCTACACAGGATTTACTGCAGGATAAGAACTTATTAAAGAAAGTAAATTTGGTGGATGAAAATTATTAGAGGAAGTTAAATATAATTATGAAAAATGTAGAATTATACTAAATATATGGCATACTATTTGTCGGGGTTTCTTTCACAACTCAATATTTCCAGTAATCAGACTTTTTAAATATCATTTTTTTGAAAAGAATAGAATCAAAATTACGATTTACTTTCACGACCTTTTCATTTATAATAAGAGCATGAAAGTAAGGTGATTCGATGAGTAAGTTTGAAACGTTGGATTTTTTGCTTCAAAAAAACAATGGTTTTTTAAAAACTTCCGACGCCGTCGAGGCTGGAATTTCCAGACCCTATTTTAGTGAATATGTCCAGGAACGGGGCCTCGCGCGCGTCGCTCATGGACTTTATATGTCACAGGACGCTTGGGAAGATGGCATGTACATCATTCAGGCAAGATACCCTTTAACGGTGTTTTCTCATGAGACTGCTTTGTATCTGCTGAACATGGCCGAGCATGAGCCTGTCCAATATGCAGTAACATTAAAAACGGGAACGAATGCGACAGGGCTGACGAAGGAAGGCGTTAAGGTTTATAAAGTTAAGGAAAGCCTTTTCGATGAAGGAATTATGGAATCAAAATCCCCTGCGGGACATATGCTCAGAATCTATAACCCTGAGCGTACGATCTGCGACTTGGTTCGGAGCAGGCGGAACATTGAAATTCAGGATTTACAAACAGCCATCAAAGGGTATGTGCATCAAAAAGAGAAAAACATCCCATTGCTTATGCGCTACGCGAAAACATTCTCTGTAGAAAAAATTGTCAGGCAATACTTGGAGGTGCTTCTGTAATGATTCACACATCAAGGCAACTGAAAGCGTTTGTACGCAATATGTCAAAAGGCGACAGCACAAGGGCACAGATTATCATTCGCAATTACGTCATGGAACGCTTTCTTGAACGCCTATCCCTATCACCATACCGGGACAACCTGATTCTGAAAGGTGGCACCCTGGTATCCGCTATGGTAGGATTGGACAACCGCTCCACAATGGACGTTGATGCGACCATTAAGAACCTTCCCTTATCTGTTGAAGGGGCCAGAAAGATAGTGGAGGAGATAACGTCCTTATGGATTGAGGACGGTATGACCTTCGAGATAAAAAGCGTAGCCACAATCATGGAAGAAGCGGATTACTCTGGTGTACGGGTCATTCTGGACGCTACGCTTGAAACGATGCGCACTCCCCTTAAAATTGATCTCTCAACAGGGGAAGTGATTACGCCCCGAGAGATATTGTATTCTTTCAAGCTGATGTTTGAAGACCGCTCCATATCCATACTGGCGTATAACTTGGAAACTGTTCTTGCAGAAAAGCTTGAAACTCTTCTTTCCCGTGGAACTGCCAATACCCGCATGAGAGATTTTTATGACATCTATGCCTTGGAAACCATGCAGCAGCATAAAATTGACACGACTGTATTGCGCGAGGCTTTTACTAACACAAGTAAAAAACGCGGCTCTCTGGCGGTTGCTCAAGACGCAATTTTGATATTGGATGAAATTAAAGTTAGTAAAGAAATGACAGCCTTATGGAAAAACTATCAGAATAAATTTGATTACGCAGCCGGTATTGATTGGGAAAACGTCATCGAGTCAGCCAAAAATTTGTACGGCAAGATAGACAAGGTAAGGACCAAACGCCGGGGAGAATCTGATCGAGAACGATGAAGTCTTGAAAACCTTATTACGAGAAAAAACTTATAAGAATCTGACTGTAATTTTGACTGTAATCAGCATGAAATCAAACTGAATATAGTGGACAAACAAGTCCAATAAACGCCTGTTTTGTGCGTTTTTATATCATTGTGTCTTGCGCTCTTACCCAATGGGGTTCAAGAGGTCGCAAGTTCAATTCTTGTCACCCAGACCAAATAAAAAGACGGTGTATAAACCATACGCCGTTTTTTTTTGTGACATTGCGGCCGATTGAACCCCGGGGTGAACCAGAGCGGAGCCGAGCGCCACCAGTGGCGGATAACCGTG
>JBAXOA010000266.1:0-2344 GCA_037133495.1 Mariniphaga sp.
CTCGAGGTCATGTAAATAGGAGCGGAGTGTTCGCGGTGCCCTGAACGCTGGGCCTGGGTGCGGATCGCGCTGGTCTCAAAGTGCTCCGAGGGAAACGGGTTCTTATGCATGTTTGACGTCCCAGCTGAAGGTGATCTTGGCGGTCGGTTCCAGAGTCTTGGCCACCGAGCAGTACTTTTCCATCGACCGCTTAACGGCGAACTCGGCTTTGCTGTCTTCGATTTCGCCGGTCAGCACGAAATGCACGTGGATGGTTTCGAAGAGCGACGGTTCCACGCCAAGCGTGCGGTGGCCCTCGACGAACAACTGAATGTCGTCGAGCCGCTGCTTGCTGTTTTTCAGGATCGTCACGACATCGATGGTGGAGCAGCCGCCGAGCGCGCCGAGAAGGGTTTGCATCGGCCGGAAACCGCGGCCGGTACCCCCGATGTCGGGGCTGGCATCCATGGTAAAGGTATTGCCTTCTTCGTTGGTCGCTTCCAAGTAATACGGCGCTTCCAGTCGCTTGACGGTGATCTTCATGGGTTCAGGTTAAGGGCTTTGGGCGCTGGGAATCAAGTCAGGGGGGCGAGATTGTCCCGGCCACCCAGCCGGTCGACCAGCACAGTTGCAGACTGTAGCCCCCCGAAGGCCGGTTGATGTCGAGCAGATCGCCCGTCACGGCGAGGCCGGCGACGCGTTTGCTGGTCATCGTGCGAAAATCGACCTCGTCGAGTTGGAGTCCCCCCGAGCTCACCACCGCCCGGGTCTCGTCCATCAGGCGCTTGAACGTCAGCGGAAACTCCTTGAGCAAAGCGACGACCGCGAGCCGCTCGTCGCGGGTCAGCTGGTTGAGGCTTTTTTCCGGGTCGGCCTTGGCAAGTTCGAGCACCCTGGTGCCCAGGCGCGGTGGCAGTACGCCGGTCAGGCCATTCTTCAGTTTTTTGGCTGGTTGGGTGGCAAAGCGTGTGCGAAGGTCCTCATCGAGCTCGTCCCGGGACTTGTCGGGGAAGAAATCGAGCTTGAGCACGAGTTCCCCCAGTCGGGCGGTCTTCTGCCTCAGTTGGGAGAGTTCCGAGGCCATATTGAGCACCATCGGTCCCGACAGCCCAAAGTGGGTGATGAGAAACTTGCCCGTTCGCGAAAGGTGTTTTTCGGTGCCGACCCAGGCTTCGATGCGGCCTTGGGCAAAGCTGAGCCCCTGCAGTTCGCCGATCCAACGTTCTTTGACCGCAACAGGCACCAGCGACGGCTCGGGGTAGCGGATGCGGTGGCCCAGCGCGGCAAGCCAGCTGAACCCGTCACCGGTGGAGCCGGTTTCGGGGTGCGAGGTGCCCCCGGTGGCCAAAATCACGAAATCGGCCGACAGGGGGCCTCTTGCCGTCTGCACGCCGGTAAGGTTGCCCGAAGCGGCAAGCAGGCCGGTCACGGCAACTCCCAGTCGCAGTTCGACCTTCAGGCGCCGCAGTTCGTTCTGCAGGACCCGCAAGACCGAGGCGGCCGCGTTGTCAGCCGGAAACGCCCGCTGGTGTTCCTCGACTTTGTAGGGCATGCCCCGCTGGGCAAACCAGGCCAGACAATCCAGCGACGAAAACTTGCTGAACGGCGAAAGCAACGCGCGCGCCGCTTCGCCGTAGTGCTCGGCCAAGACGCGCACCTCGGGCTCGGCGTTGGTGAAGTTGCACCGACCCCCGCCCGAAATCAGCAACTTGTGGCCCAACGAGGTGTTCTTTTCCACCACGGTGACCCGGGCACCTCGCTCGGCGGCACGGATGGCGGCCATCATTCCTGCGGGTCCGCCGCCCACAACGATCACATGCATCGGCCTAGTCTAGCGCATCGCAACGCTTGAAAAAAGCAGGGTAGGGGTCTAGGGTGATTGATTGGACCTCAACTTGCTCCAGCGGGAAACCGCCTTGCCCCTCGAGACGGTTCGCACCCGCTGGCGCCAACTTTCTACGCTGCCCGCCGAACAGCGTGGTCTTCTCGATCCCGCCGCCTTGGCCTCGTCTTGGAAGGTCACCATGCCCGAGGTTCTGGACTTCCTTTGGGCCTGCGTGTTGGCCCGCGGCCTGGTTGTCCGTTGGCAACGGGTATCGCCCGAGTCCGGCTGGGTTGTTGACGAGGCCGAGAAGCCCCAGGATCTGAGCCCCCGCGCCGTTCACGACCCGTTCAGCGGTAAGCCTGTGCCCCCCGACTTGGGTCAGGGCACGCGGGCCGTGTTCAGTTTGAACTCCGAGGCCTATTCCGGTTCGTGGATGGCCTACGCGCGCTGCCGGCAATCGGGGGTCGAGCCGCTCCCCCAGCCGACTTGGTCCAAAACCCTTCAGGCGTGGGAAGTCGGCCGTCTCGATATTGAAGTCGA
>JBAXOA010000267.1:0-2331 GCA_037133495.1 Mariniphaga sp.
CGGCCTACCTCGAGTCGACCAATCCGGCTAACAACCAGCGTTACATGAGTGTTGGTTTTCGCCCCCACGGTAGCTTCACGATCCCATCGGGTCACACGGTCACGACAATGTGGAGACCTGCCAACTCACCAAACTTCCATTAGCCAGGCGGATGTAAAAAAGTCCCTAATGAAATATTGGGAACTTTTTTCGTTCTTTAATATTCCTGAATTGTGCGCCTTGTGGGATGAAACTGAACACTGGGAATCAGCATTGTTTTCGCCTAACGCACTCGAGAGTTTCAGTTCAACCCCAGGCCTCATTACCAAGATTGCAGGGTCTTAGGGCGACCCTCGCACGTGCACCCACTGCGGAATCTTCAATTCTTCCAGTCGTGTCTGCCCTTGCGGATAACCCAATTTCAGTTTAATCTAATTAACATGAAAACAGCGTCACGACCATATACGATGACGAATCGTTCGGTATCGGTATCCGAGACAAAGCGGAGAATTTTGGTTTCGACAGTTGAAGAATTTTGGGATTCCCCTACACCCGATCTTCGGTTGCAGACAATCGCAAGTAGGGCAAGTGTCACAGTGCAAACAATTCTTCGACAGTTTAAAAGTAGAGAAAATTTGCTGCTCGAAGCTACGAAATATGAAGCCGACCAGATTCGAGCTGTTAGAGATCCCAAAAGTGTCGACAGTCTCGAATCAGCCGTTCATCAGTTAGTCGATCATTACGAGGTAATGGGTGATCGCGTGTTGCGGTTGCTCGCTGAAGAAACCAGGCTTCCATCTCTGTCACAAATAGTAGCTACCGGCCGAAAAGTGCATCGAAGATGGTGCCGTGAAGTATTCACCGAAACATTGCGCGCACTCCCAGTAGCAGATCGCACGGTCCGACTTGCTCAACTGGTGGCTATATGTGACATATATACCTGGAAGATATTGCGGCGGGACTCTGGACTAAGCGCTCGGGCTACGAAAAATGCCCTGGTCAGCATGCTCAAACCACTTACAAAGGATGAATAATGGCACGAATACTTGCATATACCTCGCCCGCGCGCGGTCACGTATATCCACTGGCACCGATTCTTTTAGAGTTGCAAAGCAGGGGACACCATATTTTCGTCAGGACACTTTCATCTGAAGTAGAGCGCATGAGAAACTTAGGTTTTGATGCTAAATCAATTGATCCTCAAATTGAGGACATTGTTCATCAAGACTGGAAACACTCAAATGCACGAGCTGCTCTTTCCGCCAGTGTCGCAACATTTGTGAAACGTTCTGCGATAGAAGTGCCGGATTTGAACGCGGCTATTGCTGAGGTTCACCCGGATTATTTGATCATTGATACAAACAGTTGGGGAGCGCAGGCCGTTGCTGAGGCTTGGGGAAATTCTTGGGCAAGCTTCTGTCCCTATCCGGTCCCCTTGAGTTCGAAGGATGCGCCTCCATTTGGTTTCGGACTACCTCCTTCCCGCGGTCCACTGGGGCGTTTTCGCGACAAACTCTTAAAACCGTTAATGATTGGGACGATTGAACGAACAACTCTGCCGCCATACAACGTGATAAGGAAATCACTTGGTCTCCTAGAATTGAACAGCGCAGATGAGCTGTATCTCACTCCTCCATTGCTTTTGCTTTTAACTTCCGAACCATTTGAATATCCACGAAGCGATTGGCCCCCGAATATAACTCTTGTCGGAGCCTGTGACTGGGATCCGGAAGAAACAGAACCCGAATGGATATCTAAGATTGGAAGTCCAATCGTTCTGGTCACCACCTCATCAGAGTATCAATCTGATGAAAAATTGGTTCAGACTACTTTGGAGGCACTGGAAAACGAAGATCTATTTGTCATTGTCACTGCTCCTTCGCTAAATATTGAAAATTTTAGGGTTCCCGCAAATGCGCGAATTGAAAGATTCTTACCTCACGGAATAGTTCTGAACCACGCCGTCTGCGCCATAACTCACGGAGGAATGGGCACTACGCAAAAGGCGCTCGCCCGAGGAGTACCAGTCTGTGCAGTTCCATTTGGAAGAGATCAGTTCGAAGTCGCACGTCGCGTTGAAGTGAGCCAAGCTGGTTCGAGGCTTCCCGCAAGGCGCTTAACCCCGAAGCGGCTTAAGGCGAAAATCTTTGAAGCAGTGGGCCAAATAGATGGCGCACGCAAAATTGCTGCAGCTTATGCAGCAGCCGGAGGCTCGGTAGCGGCGAGCGATGCGATAGAGAAGATGCTGGGAAAATAAGAAGTTCGAACTCTCAAGCAAAAATCAAGATGAATCGAATTAGTGCGCTTGAAGGGATTCGAACCCCTAACCTTCTGATCCGTAGTCAGATGCTC
>JBAXOA010000268.1:0-2309 GCA_037133495.1 Mariniphaga sp.
CACCTTTGGTTGTTTTATCCTGCACCTGTTTCAGGTCGCGGATGCTTTGCAGGATATTGGTGAGGGTTGCAGCGATGGTAGCGATAACCGGGTTCACTGCCAGATCAGTTGCACGTAAGCCGAGAAAAGCAGCAACACTTTCCAGCATGGCTTGTTGATTTAATTGTTTTCTTGTCATAGGCTATAAGTTTTTAACGATATAAATATACAACATAAATACGTATTATCGGTATGAAGATATGTAAATTTTTCTTGCCGGATTATATTTCAGCACTGACAGTTGCCATTTCAGCACCGACAGAAGCCATTTCAGCACTGACAGATGCCATTTCAGAACCGACAGATGCCATTTCAGTACCGACAGATGCTATTTCAGTACCGACAGATGCTATTTCAGCATTGACAGATGCCATTTCAGCACCGCCAGATGCCATTTCAGCACCGCCAGATGCCATTTCTTCATTGTCTGGTGCCATTTCTTAACCGTCTGATGCCATTTCTTCACCGTCTGATGCCATTTCTTCACTGTCAGATGTCATTTCTTCACAACCAGATTCTATTTCTTGATGACTGGCATTATGTTTGCCCTTTATTTGCCGCTTTCGCACGTACCCCTGGCCCCTGAAGGACAATCTCGTTTAATTAAGGCTTTTGAATCTAAAAAGTTTTTACCGCAAAGTTCGCTGAGGAAGCGTAAAGCATTGCAGAGCCAATATTGTCATACATCTTTGCGAAACACTGTCTGCCGCCAGGCAGGTCTGCGTAATACTCTGCGGTTAAATCGGATCACTTTTAAAAGTTGGAGAGTAAAGGATTAGAAATAAAAGTTGGTTACCAGATTCCTTATTTGTCCCGTTAGGGACAATATGTTGGTAGAAAATCAATATAACATTTGGTCAAGTGCCGTCAGGTACGCTATAATCAACATTTACAGGTTTAAATATATATCTATCGTCAAAATCAACCTCAAACTCCTTTAACATATCATAATATTCTTCGGAAAAGGTTTTTCTTTTATGGTGATTAGTTTGATTAATGATGTATTGAATAATTGTTGGCACTTCAGATTTGCTGTAGGAAAATGCGCCATATCCCTCTTGCCATGAAAACTTGCCCTGAACCAGCTTTTTGTCGTTGATCCATTTTGATGAACTGCCTTTAACATCTTGCATTAAATCAGCTATAGATTGGGATGGTCTTAATCCAAATAGAATATGGATATGATCAGGCATGCCGTTGATAGATAAAAGTTTGTGATTGTTACTTTGCACAATTCCACTGATGTATTTATAAAGTTCTTCCTTCCAGGAACAACGGATAATACATTCCCGGTTTTGTACTGCAAAGACAGCCTGTATGTGAATCTGGGTGTAGGTATTTGCCATGATTTATTATATATAACGTCCCTAACGGGACTTTTTACAAATATAACCAATATCTTTCTACCAATATATTGTCCCTGACGGGACAAAAATTAAGAAAGAAGCTCCCCGACATTTGATCCTGACCTGAATTTGATCCTGACCTGATTTTTTCCATCCTCGTCCCCAATGCTTCGACTAGCGCCAGTGATTTAAAGAAAAAATTAAGGTAGCCGGGTTTATTTTTTACCCAGCGCCTCAGCAATCGCTTTTTCGGCCAGCGGCTCCATTACTTTGTATCCTGCAAGGTTTGGGTGCACACCATCTTCTGATAATGCGGCTTTAAAGCCCTGCCTTTCATCCACGGTGGATGAAAAATAATCGAGGTAAATACAGCCGTTTTTATCCGCGTAGTCTTTTATCATTTTGTTCAGGCTGATAATTTTTCCTGCTGGCTGAAGTCCTGGTTTCCATGGATAATCAAAAACGGGCAGCACTGAGCTAAGCGCCACTTTAATGCCGTTTGCCTTTGCCATTTCACTCATCCCCATAATATTATCCATGATCATTTCAAGCGTGGATGGACCTGTATTCCCGGCAATATCATTGGTTCCGGCCAGGATAATTACAACGGCAGGTTTCAGCGCAATAACATCAGCATGAAAACGCACCAGCATTTGTGGAGTGGTTTGCCCGCTTATCCCACGATCAACATAGGGTTTACCGGCGAAAAATCCCGGATCTGAATTAATCCAGCCATCGGTAATCGAATTGCCCATAAATACTATACGGTTTTCACCTTTAGCAGGCAGAGCCAGTTTTGCATTGTCTGCACGGTAACGCTCAAAGTTTGCCCAATCCTGCGCGAAAAGGGAAGTACCTGCGAAAAGGGAGGCGAGGAGGGTGATGATTTTCATGGATTTCATGGTGAATTTGGGAATTTGAGGA
>JBAXOA010000269.1:0-2298 GCA_037133495.1 Mariniphaga sp.
GTTTTAACGCCCCCTACAGTTGGGATTGTGGACATGTATTTTTCTCCTTTTTCTTTAATTTAAGCCAAATAGGTTTGCGTAACTAGCTGCAAGGTTATTCTGATCTTTATACTTCATAGCTAAGAGGTTCATAGCGCCTAAAATAGCAATAACATACAGCGCAGTAATAACCCCATCAATACCTGAGATATGTAGGTGCATCTTTATTTTTTCCTTATCTACTTTGGTGTTTGTGTAATTATTGTGTGTGAGGTCGTACCGCGCGATTTAATATAAATAAACTCGTGCTTGCCTAAACTTTTAGCCTCATTACGCACAATGTTAGCATCTATTCCCCCAATATCGCTCAATTTCTCCGCATCTAACCTATTGGTAGTTTTCCATAGAAAAACATGCGTGGATCCAGCGAGTACCGATGGGGGCAAAAATGCAGGTCTTTGTGCGCCACATATAACCGTTGAGTCAATAGACCTAAGCTGTTCAACGCAATAGGTCAATTCCTCTTTTAAGCCTAACATCTGAGAGAGATATTTTGCCTCATCAATCCATACAGTCCACCCTTTTTGGATCACAATAGAGTTAAGCGCATCTCTAAATGCTTCACGCTGAGCATCTATTGTCTCCGAAATAGTTTTTCGCTGTTTGACCCATAGCAAAATGTTATTTTCCCAAGGTCTAATTTCCTCAAAACTCTCTTTTCTCACATAACCCGATTTGAGAATTTGGTGATACAGCTTATCATCTGGCTTTGTGCCAAAAAATATGTTGTATTTTCTCAGGGGTAAAATGTTTTTGAAAAGAGTAGTTTTACCTGCACCCGTTGGGGCAATAGCAGCTACATGCTCGCCTTGCTTCCAATCAAATGTTTTAAGAAAACTATTCCAGGGTACTCTCTCAATTTCTGACATTACGCTGCAGCCTTAGATTTCATCCAGACATAGTAAATGACTACAGCTGCGACGATCCACATGATGTGTTTTTGTTGCATGTTAGTTTGCTCCTTCCGCATAATCTCCATCTGGGGTTCCAAATGGAATTCTTAACTGGGGTATGAGATTATGATTGATAGCAATAGGTAACACGATTGCTCCCGTTGCAATAAGCACACCGCCGTATTTTCCAGTCTTTGTTAGCATCTCTAAATACCCCCGATATTTCTTATCCATCTTTCCTAGTTCTACTAACTCTGATGCTAACCGAGCTGCACCATTAGATATAGCTTGTGCATCATCTATATTAACAAATGCTACCCCTGCAGCGATTGTGGTGAGATAGGTATAAATAACTTTTTCCACCTCCGCTGCCCGAGTCCAGCCCTTAATAGGTGCTGGCTGTGTAGGTCGCTTAGGTGGCTTATCGGTATCTACTCTCTCGCTCTGATCCTTCTTAGGTCTGCCTCTACCGCGCTTAGGTGCATCATCTATAGGTGCAAATGCGTCGCTTGTATCCTCTGATAACATTTTTATATCCTAACCTAGCGTAGATGGAATTTACCGATAAAACCAATGTTCAGAGCTTTGGGGTTCTGAGCCATAATACTCTGCGTGTAAAGCTGTTTTTCTTTTAGATATATCGGCGTGCATAGCTTTTATTTCATCTTCTGAATTTGATTGCTTCATAAGCTCATATTGTTTATCTCTAGCTTCTAGATCAAGAGCGTTGAGTTTTGATCTATACTCTTTTTGTTTTGCTTTATCTTTTGCGTTCATTTGTAAAACCAATGTTCATTTTCTAATTCTTTTAGAGCTTCCCTATATCGTACATTTGCATCTTTAAGAGCTTGATCTCTTACGCGCATATTAAGAGACTCATTATCAAATGCTCTATTTATAGATAAAATGTCAGAGTTTAATTTTTCTGAAATTTCATTTTCTTTTGCTTTTTCATCGCTCATCGAAAAAACCAATGCTCGCGCTGAGGTTTTTTATCCTCATGCTGTTCATATTCCTCATGCTCTGGCTCCATTTCAGGTTCAATGATCTCTGGCTCTGGCTCTATTTGTGTCTCTGCTATCGCTTCCAATGCAATTTCCGTAACAGCTTCGATTGCTTGTGATGCAATAATTTCATCAATGCGTGTATGCGCTTCGCTGGCGTGATCGTGTGCGCTTTGTGCCAGTAATGCAGCTGCCATAATATCTGCAGCTGTGCGCTCTGCTTCAGCCTCACGCAACGATATAAGCTCATCAGCAATAATAAGATCCGCTACAGGTGAGGTTTCATTGTCCTCACTATCACTATCTGGCAGTTCAATCACAATTTGCTCACCCATGATTTATGCCCCCGCTGCAGGTGCATC
>JBAXOA010000270.1:0-2273 GCA_037133495.1 Mariniphaga sp.
GGCAACGACGACTCCGCATAGCGCACACAGAAACACCAGCAAGCACTGTTTTTATTACTGATAAGACGGTTTTCAACCTCAAGCACTTTGTTCGCTTTGAGAAACGTATTCAGCTCCTGCTCGGCAGCGCCACTGTCACCAACAGGGATGGTAAAAAGTTTGATTTGCATGCTTATTTCCGCGTCATCAGGGTTTCCATCAAAAAAAAATTTCGGCCGCCACAGGGCGGCCTTTCTGTTGTCGGTCACTGTCCCGCCGCCGCTCCCCTCCCGGCTACCATCTCCCTCTCGCTCAAGAGTAAAGCCGGAATGAACTGCCAATTAAACTACGGGACGAACACAAGGCGGAAGCCAACACGGCTGATGCGGTAGCCAGGGGTGCCGGAGTTGCGAGAAGCCGACCGGCAGTACTCGGCAGAGTTGTACCAGCTCCCGCCGCGAAGAACACGGTACGAACCCGTTTCAGGGCCTTCCGGATTTTCTACAACTCCTTTCGTTTTACATTCCTCATAATAGTTCTCATCATACCAATCTCTGCACCACTCCAACACATTACCGTGCATGTTATACAATCCCCAGGCATTTGGCTCCAAACTCTCTACAGCAACTGTGTTCTTTCGATACTCTCCTTTTGGATGCTTGTTGTATGGATAGTTGCCATCATAATTTGCCTGCTTTGTTGTCATGTTCTCACCTGTACTGAAAGGTGTTTTTGTTCCTGCCCGGCATGCATACTCCCACTCCGCTTCGGTGGGCAACCGGAATGTCTTGCCGGTTTTTGAACTCAGCCATAAACAATATTGTGTGGCATCATTCCAGCTTACATGCACTACCGGATGATTGTGCTCTTCCGGCGCTCTTTCATTTCCTGATACTCCATATCGCCAGTTTAAACCCTCTTTATCAACCCACTTTTTCCCATCCCATATTCTGCTGCTGTTCTGCTTTTCCGCCTCTGTCTGATAGTTCGATTCTGTAATAAATCTGCTGAAATCAGAAACGGTAACAGCATATTTGCACAGATAATAATCAGACAATTTTACGGAATGCTGCATCTCATCTTTTTGTCTGCCAGCTTCACGGTCAGGACTGCCCATTATAAATTCACCGGCAAGTATCCTTACATAATTTGATAAAACAAGAGAAGCTATACCTGCTTCAGAACAAAACTGTTTTACCATATCCATACCGGCGAAATCAAGCTGCATGGCAAAATCCGGGTTTTCAAGCGCCTCCTTTGCCAGAAAAAATTCAAGAATCGACTTGTGGGAAAATTTCCAGTTTAAATTTGCATCACAGGTCAGTAAAGATTTCCCTATCACCTCGTCCGGTTTTAATGGAATGTTATACTGTTCAGCAATTTCAACTGACCTCTCTTTTGAGATATGCATGATACCGTCAGTAATCCATGTCGTATAGATATCGAGCGCGACCTGTTTCGAGAGTTTTCTTAGATTCTCAATAAACTCAGCTCTTTTATTTTCTACCTTGGATTTTTTACTTTCACGTTTCAGCCATTTATCAATGAGCACCTCAAAAATCTCCCAACTGTTTGCATATATCTTATCGTCAACAACAAGGTCATCAATATAACTCATCAACATCGGGCGAGCCATAACAGTACTATTATTATTAACCACCTGCTGTGCGATTTTCTTTTTTCCTATATTTTTTATATTGAGAACGCCATATTTCTTTTGCAGATAGTTACGAATATCTGACTTTGAAAAAGGATATACGTAATATTTCTGGAATTTATAAAAACCTTTACCATCAGGTTTTTTTACTTTCAGCTCATAATCCTGATGGCTGTTGTGGAAAATATTGTGTCCGACAGGTAAGAACAATATCTTTATACATCCATGTTGCCGTCACGATAGCATCTATTCTTTTATTAAACGCATCCTCATCTGAAATGCTTTTATCTTTTGAAAAGATAAACGGGTCTTCATCCAAACCGTCGAGTAAAAGAATTGTTTCACTAACATCATCTTCTTTTATATTTTTTAATCGATCCAATACATCAACCGGATTATTTTGATCAGGACTCTGAAAACGCAGGAGACGCATATCATATTTTTTTCCAAAGAGATAATTCAATAATGAGTAATTTTTCAAATACAAATTAACCATAAATGATGTTTTCCCCATTCCTGAATCGGCCAGTAACAAATAAAATTTTTCACTTTCAACTTTTTCATTGAACGATTTTTTTAACATGAATGGAATAAGAGAAAAGGGTGTTTCATGTTTATACACTTCATCAGGATTAGC
>JBAXOA010000271.1:0-2229 GCA_037133495.1 Mariniphaga sp.
GTTAAAGACGATGATCATTTGATTGAACTGGTGAATTATCAATATGGATATGTTGCCTGGTGCTTAGGAAATAATCATAAAGATGAAGCGGCCGACTATCTTAAATTAGCAGAGAACAACCTGAAATTGTTAGAGACGAGGAAGTTTAATCTGTCGAGAGTGAATGGTTATAAAGCTGCTTTTTATGGTTTTCATATCGGCTTAAGTATGTTTTCTGCACCATTTCTTGGACCAAAAAGTGCAGCCTGTGCCAGGCAATCTATCCTGCTGAATCCCGATGATCCTTTTGGTTATATTCAGTCAGGAAACGTGCAGATGCATACTCCTGCTTTGATGGGAGGGTCGAAAACCGAGGCGGTCAGTTTATTCCTGAAGGCGAAAATGTTGATGGAAAAAAATGGTGAAGAAGTTCGTGGTGACTGGAATTACCTCAGTTTACTTACATCTGTTGCAAAGGCTTACGATTCAACCGGTGATTATCCAAAAGCGAAATTAATGTATGAGGAGATTCTGAGATTTGAACCCGGATTTAAATGGGTTAGAGATGAGTTGTATCCTCAATTACTGAAGAAAATGATGATTTAAATATTCCAAAATGGAAAAAACTGTTCTTGTCGTTGGCGCCGGAATTGGCGGCCTTGCTACCGCTCTTCGATTGGCAAAAAAGGGTTATAAAGTCGAGATTCTGGAAAAAAACAATCAGGCTGGCGGACGGCTTAACCAACTTAAAAAGGATGGGTTTACCTTCGACACAGGTCCCAGCTTTTTCAGCATGTCGTATGAATTTAAGGAATTTGCCAAAGACTGCAATATTGAACTCCCATTTAAATATGTGGAGCTCGATCCTTTGTATACCGTAAATTTCAGCCGTAGTCCCAAGACATACAGGCTTTATAAAGATATTCACAAGCTTGCCGAGCAGTTTAAAGATGTGGAGCCAGACTTCGAAATCAAGATGAACAAATACCTCAAAAACGGTAAAGCGCTGTTCGATGATACCGTTGAACTTGTGATTAAGAATAATTACAATTCGGTGTTGGCTTATCTGATCACTTTAATGAAAGTCAACCCGGTTCATCTCCCGATTCTTTTCAGAAATTTTTGGCAGCACGTTTGCCGGTATTTTTCTTCTGACGATGCGCGTGAAATTATTTCACTTGTTGCTTTTTTTCTCGGCAGGACTCCCTTTGATACCCCGGCGGTATATACTTTGCTCTCTTATACCGAATTTCAGCACGATGGGTATTATAACGTTGAAGGTGGCATGTATAAAATCGTCGAAGGAATAGTTGATGAGCTTCAAAAAGAAAATGTCAAAATCATTTACCAGACAGAGATTGTTGATTATGTCGCTGACGGGCGTAAATTGGAGGGTCTGATCGATCAGAATGGCAAAAAGTGGGAAAGTGATATTTTCGTGGTGAATAGCGACGCAGCCTCATTTCGGGGCCGGATTTTTAAACGTCCTGAATTTTCAGAGGCGAAGCTTGATAAGATGGAATGGACAATGGGACCACTGACGATCTATCTTGGATTAAAATGCAAACTTCCACAGGTTGAGCATCACAATTACTTTCTTGGCGATAATTTCAAGGAATATGCCAATAAGATATTTCAAACATCAGGAACCTTGCAAAAGCCTTATTATTATGTGAATGTGATGTCGCGAAACAATCCTGATTGTGCCCCTGAAGGTTGCGAAGGTCTCTTTTTTGTATGTCCGGTTCCTGATTTGCGCTTTAAGAAGGACTGGGACGATAAGGAGGAGATTGTCAATAGTATAATTGCTGATTTCTCCTCGCGCATTGGGAAAGATATCACCGCTGAGATCATTTCAAAGACCATTTATACACCCATAGACTGGCAAAATCAGTACAATCTTCACCGTGGGAGTGGATTAGGCCTTTCGCACAAAATGTTGCAGATTGGAGCTTTTCGTCCGGCAAATTTCGATGAAGTCTTTAAAAATGTCTTTTATGTAGGTGCATCCACAGTGCCGGGTACAGGATTACCCATCACAATGATCAGCTCAAAACTGGTGACTCAGCGAATTGAGAAGATGGGGAAGGGGAAATGAACTAATGGTATTGATAAATCATTGATTAGCAGCCACCGCCTGCTGAGACACCTTTGCGTACCGGCATCACTGCTTCACCTTTCTTTATCGCGGATGAAGTTAGAGGCATATTTATTTGTTCAGTCTTATTGTGGATTAATGCTGTGTCTACC
>JBAXOA010000272.1:0-2223 GCA_037133495.1 Mariniphaga sp.
TTTTCAGGCGAAAGTTCGGCAAAGGTAATACTTTTTATTCCCATTCCAAACCTTTGAAAAGTTTTTTAAAAAAAACTTTTCAACACGGCTGCTATTTTTCAGCAATAACACCAAAAACGATACTGATAAATTATGTAAAACATTAAATTCAAACTCCATAATAGCGAAATTAACTATCCCAATAAAAATAGAATGGTCTGTAAATCAAATGCTAGAGAATGTTCAAAATATGCTGGGAGAAAAACAGGCTATGAGAAAACATTTTGTTATTAAGACTCAATATATTTTAATAAAACATGAATTTTAAATTCAATGTTTAATATGTTTTTTCAATTTTCGCTTACAAATAGAATATTTCTATCTAAAATTATGATAAAACCTGAACATTCTTAATGTTTAAAAGGGGAGAAAATGCAACAGTAAATCAACTATGTTTAACTATTTGCCTCCTTTAAAATGACATCATGAGCACCACCTTCAATAATACTGGTTGATGAAACCAATGTTATTTTTGCATTTTCCTGCAATTGAGGGATCGAAATAACGCCACAGCTACACATCGTTGATTTGATTTTGCCCAACGTGACATCGAGATTATCTTTCAATTTCCCGGCATATGGGACATAACTGTCAATCCCTTCTTCGAACTTGAGAGATTCGTTGCCACCCATATCATAACGCTGCCAGTTTCGGGCGCGGTTTGATCCTTCACCCCAATATTCTTTCACATAACTATTGCCAATTTTCAGTCTTTTAGTCGGACTCTCATCAAAACGGGCAAAATATCGACCCATCATTAGAAAATCGGCTCCCATAGCGAGGGCAAGAACCATGTGATAGTCATGAACTATTCCTCCATCGCTACAAAGGGGGATATAAATACCTGTTGTATCATAATATTTTTTTCGGGCCTGTGCAACTTCAATCAAGGCTGTCGCTTGCCCGCGTCCTATTCCCTTTTGCTCGCGTGTGATACAAATCGAACCGCCTCCTATACCAACTTTAACAAAATCGGCTCCGGCAGTTACAAGGTAGAGAAAGCCTTCCTCGTCGACAACATTTCCAGCCCCCACTTTAGTTTGCGCTCCAAAATTTGCTTTAATATACATGATTGTTTCAGCTTGCCACTCAGAAAATCCATCAGAAGAATCAATACAAAGCACATCGGCACCTGCAAGGATGAGTGCAGGAACCCTTTCTTTATAGTCACGTGAATTTATTCCAGCGCCGACACAAAGCTTTTTGTTACTGTCAGACAGCTCATTTAAATTGTCCTGATGATCATCATAATCTTTACGGAAGACAAAATATTGCAAATGCTGATTAGCATCAATAATCGGGAGGCAATTCAATTTATTTTCCCATACCGTATCATTTGCTGTATTCAATGAAATCCCAAGTTTTCCAACGATTAATTTTGAAAAAGGAGTCATGAATTCTTCAACGCGTTTATCCGGACTGTCCTTCGAAACACGATAATCGCGACTTGTGACTAAGCCAAGCAATTTCCCATTTGCCTGACCGTCTTCTGTAATACCAATCGTAGAATGTCCGGTTCTGTCTACCATTGCAATGACATCAGCAAGAGAATTGTCCGGTTTGAGGTTTGAATCACTTACGACAAAGCCTGCTTTAAATTTCTTAACCCTTTGAACCATGTCAACCTGGCTTTCGATGGATTGCGATCCGAAAATAAATGACAATCCGCCATTGCGGGCTAATGCAATTGCAAGATTATGGTCTGAAACAGATTGCATAATTGCAGAAACTGCAGGAACGTTCAATTCTATATCCGATTTTTCACCTTTTGAGAATTTTACAAGAGGTACTTTTAGCGAAACATTTGCAGGAAAGCAATCTTTTCCTGTAAGGCCAGGAATAAGAAGATATTCGTTAAAGGTTCTGGATACATCATTAAAATATTGTGCCATAACGTTTTATATCAATTTAAATAAGCATAAACTCAAAAATACCTTTTTGAAGAATTTATTTGCAAAAGTAACGAACTCAGTAAACTTATTCAAGGAGAATAAGAAGAATCATTCTGTAGTAGTAAATTCTTATTATAAACATTGTTTTTCTGTCAGTTGGCTGACATGAGTAAGACCCTCGCCTGACTTGTTGCGGTCCCGGACAAATCAGGACTTCCTTTTTCGGTACCCTATCCCAAACCCTCAAGGTTTTTGAAACCTTGAGGGTTTAAAATTGTGCAAACATTCGGGT
>JBAXOA010000273.1:0-2213 GCA_037133495.1 Mariniphaga sp.
AACTACGGCGAGAAACCGGTGCAACGCGCCTGCGCGGCAGCGGATCGTACCGGCCACGCCATGCTGCACACGCTGTACCAGCAAAACGTCAAAGAGAATACAAGCTTCTTTGTCGAATGGCTGGCAATGGACCTGATCCGCGATGCCGCCGGCGACGTGGTCGGCGTAACGGCACTGGAAATGGAAACCGGTGACGTGCACATCTTTGAGGCCAAGACCACCCTACTGGCCACCGGGGGCGCTGGTCGCATCTTTGCGGCATCCACCAACGCATTCATCAACACGGGCGACGGCTTGGGCATGGCGGCCCGCGCCGGTGTGCCACTGGAAGACATGGAATTCTGGCAGTTTCATCCCACTGGCGTGCACGGCGCCGGCGTGCTGCTGACGGAAGGCTGCCGTGGCGAAGGCGCCATTTTGCGCAATAGCAACGGTGAGCGTTTCATGGAGCGCTATGCCCCGGCGTACAAGGATCTGGCGCCACGTGACTACGTCTCGCGCTGCATGGACCAAGAAATAAAGGAAGGTCGCGGTTGCGGTCCGAACAAGGACTACATCAACCTCGACATGACCCATCTGGGTGCTGAAACCATCATGAAGCGCCTGCCGTCCGTCTTCGAGATCGGTCACAACTTTGCCAATGTCGACATCACCAAGGAGCCGATTCCGGTGGTGCCAACCATCCATTACCAGATGGGTGGCATCCCGACCAATATCCACGGGCAGGTCGTGACCCAGAACGCCAACAATCAGAGTGAAGATGTCAACGGTCTTTACGCCGTCGGCGAATGCGCCTGCGTCAGCGTCCACGGCGCCAACCGCCTGGGTACCAACTCCTTGCTTGACCTGTTGGTATTTGGCCGCGCCGCTGGCAATCACATTGTCGAATTCAACAAGACCAATCCCGTGCACAAACCTCTGCCGGTCGACGCTGCCGAGGCGACCCTGCCACGCATTGCGCGTCTGGACAACGCGACCGACGGTGAATATTCACAGGACGTCGCCAATGACATTCGCAACACCATGCAGCAACACGCGGGCGTCTTCCGCACCCAGGCCAGCATGGACGAGGGTGTCGCCAAGATCGCCGCCCTGCGCGACCGCGTCAAGACCATTGGACTCAAAGACAAGTCCAAAATTTTCAACACAGCGCGCATCGAGGCACTGGAAGTCGAGAACCTGATCGAAGTGGCACAGGCAACCATCGTCTCGGCTGCAGCGCGCCACGAAAGCCGCGGTGCGCATTCGGTCAACGATTACGCCGATAGCCCCGAGCATCCCAACGGCCGCAACGACACCGACTGGCACAAACACACCCTCTGGTACAGCGAAGGCAGCCGCCTGGCCTACAAGCCGGTGCAGATGAAGCCCCTGAGCGTCGAATCCGTGCCCCTTACCGTGCGCAGCTTTTAACGAGAACAACATGCCAAAACGTACTTTCCAGATCTACCGCTACGACCCTGATGCCGATGCCAAACCCTATATGCAGACCATCGAGGTCGAACTCGATGGCAGCGAACGCATGCTGCTGGACGCCCTGCTCAAACTCAAGACGCAGGACCCCAGCATCAGTTTCCGCAAGTCGTGTCGCGAAGGTGTCTGCGGCTCGGACGCCATGAACATCAACGGTAAAAACGGCCTGGCTTGCCTGACCAATATGCTGACCCTGCCCGGAACCATTGTCTTGAAACCGCTGCCAGGTCTGCCCGTGATCCGTGACCTGATCGTCGACATGACGCAATTCTTCAAGCAATACAACTCGGTCAAACCGTATCTGATCAACAACACGGTGCCGCCAGAAAAGGAGCGCCTGCAGAGCCCGCAAGAGCGCGACGAGCTCAACGGCTTGTACGAGTGCATCTTGTGCGCGTGCTGTTCAACTTCTTGCCCATCTTTCTGGTGGAACCCCGATAAGTTCGTGGGCCCGGCCGGCTTGTTGCAAGCGTATCGTTTTATCGCGGATACACGCGATCATGCGACTGCAGACCGCTTAGACAATCTAGAAGATCCGTATCGTTTATTCCGCTGCCACACGATCATGAATTGTGTTGACGTTTGCCCCAAGGGATTGAACCCTACGCAGGCGATTGGCAAGATCAAAGAAATGCTCGTGCGTCGTACGGTCTAGGTGACTGTGCGGATGAGTCAGTTGACTGACATGGATCGCACAAGGCTACGCTGGCGCGCCCGGCGTGGCTTGCTTGAAAATGATT
>JBAXOA010000274.1:0-2184 GCA_037133495.1 Mariniphaga sp.
CCAGACCCTGTTGATCCTGAAAACATGGTCTGAAATCTAACTTAAGAAATTACTCTTTCGCGGCTTCTGCTGCAGGAGTCTCGGCTGCTGGTGTAGCTGCAGTGTCCTCGGCAGGGGTTGAACGCTCGGAGAGGTGAACCACGGTGAGGTGTGGATCGGAAATCAAGGTTGTTCCGGCAGGAAGTGGAACATCGGATGCGTACTTGGAGGTTCCGGCCTTCATGCCCGTGAGGTCCAAAGTAAGGAAGGAAGGAATGCTGGTTGCCTCGGCTTCAACGACGATGACGTTGCTGTTGTGTTCGAGGATGCCATCACGATCGTGCTCGCCAGTGGTGTGAACTGGAACTTCAACGGTTACGCGCTCGCCGCGACGGACGAGGACGAGGTCGATGTGCGCGAGTTGACCAGTCAACGGATTACGTGTGACTGACTTTGGAAGTGTGAGTTCGGTCTTGCCTTCAACGACTACATCAAGCAGAACGTTAGATTGCTTGAGAGCGGAAACGAGTTCGCGAACTGGAAGCGAAACGTGTTGCGGAGCTTCGCCGTGTCCATAGATAACTGCAGGAACTAAACCAGCGCGTCGGTCACGACGTGAGGCACCCTTGCCAAATTCAGTACGGCGGTTGCCATTGATTGTGATCTCAGCCATTTTAAAATCTCCTCGTTATCGACACATACGCGTCCCAGGAGAGCAACCCGTCGATTACGGATAATTAACTATCCCTCGCCGGAACGAGCCTGAAGGTTATCGAACTTCGAGGGGTTTCAACAAATCCCCTGGTCTGTCTCTGAAGTGAGCATATTTAGTGCCAAATTTCGCCTTATTTAGCCGGCAAATCCTCAAGCTTGTTGAAAAATCACCGATTCCCAAATTTCATCGATGAGATCGATCCAGGCTTCAGGATCCATTCGTTGGGGCGTAAGCAAATTGATAACGGAACCAACTTGGTACGCCTGAATAAAGACCGCGAAGGTTCGAGGGTCAAAATCTTTTCTGCACCAACCTTTCTCTTGAACTTGGAGAAAGAGCCGTGTTATCCAGTCTGTAACTTCGTCTTGAACCTTGCCCAACATTTTTGCCATCCGTGGACTGTTCATCGCCATAGCAATTGCCGTTACTCGCGCCAAACGAAGTGAAGCGATTTCTGGAGCCTTATTTCCGTGAGATATTTTGCGATTGCCCTTCAGGAAATCTTCGCGAGTTTTGAAAGATTCGAGCATGTTCTCGAAAGCGGTCAATTGAATGGTCGCCAAGCGAGCAAATACCTCGACGTAGGCGAATTCTAAGAGCTCGGGAAAATCATTGAAGTGGTGGTACAGAGAGCCTTTCGAGATACCGGAAACTTCAATAACTAGTTCGCTGGTAATTTCTTCCAATCGAACATTCTTCATTAAATCAATAACGGCCTCAATCAAAAGTTCACGAGTGGGATGCGACTTTTGAACAAAATCCTGGGACCAATTCTGTAACGTCATAAGGATTCACCCACGGTTTCATCCACTTTGAAAAGTACGTTCTCAAGAACACGATCAAAAAGCCGATACCAACTTTCTCGATCTATGTGTTCGGAAGACAAATCAGCGACTATTTGGCCCAGGCTGTTGGCGATAATAAAAACCGCGACGACGCGAGGGTTCAATTTTGGATTTGCCCAACCTCGCTCTTGGGCTTCGCGAAAGAGATCAGATATCGCTTCAACTAACTTTTCCTGCTCGACAGCCATCAATTCGCGCATGCGGTCGCTGCGAATTGATTTTGCAATCGATTCGATAAGGATAGAACGAACTTTCTCGGGACTGGGCATTTGTGGAGCTCGAGCAATCGCTTTTAGCCCACCTAAAACTTCTTGACGACTACTCGTTTGAGTTATGAGGGAATTTATGGCTTCAATTGATTCGCCTACATATGCGGAAAAAAGGAATACCTGGGCTTGTTCAATCAGATCAGGAAAATCCACGAAGTGGTGATACAGGGAGCCCTTGGAGACTCCCGAATCGGCCAAGATTTGCTCGCTGGTAATTTCCGTTGGAGCCATTGTTTCCGCGAACTTCAACGCACTACGTAGAAGCGCTTGCTTAGTAGGGTGGGATGAAGTCATCAATGTGAGTTCTGCTAACTATGTCCGTCAAAAAGGCTGGTAACAGAACCATCTTCAAAGACTTCGCGAATAGCACGAGCCA
>JBAXOA010000275.1:0-2179 GCA_037133495.1 Mariniphaga sp.
ATTGTGGAATAACATTTTTACACGCACCGCTTTTCAATCCGGCTATGAAAAATGTTGCTCCCGTTCGGAGGGCCTTAAGGTTAAAAACCTTCTTCAATATGCTGGGACCAATGGTGAATCCCGGAAGACCTCAAAGCCAGATAGCCGGAGTATTCAGCCTCGAACTGGCACGAATGTATAACTATCTTTATCAGCAGAGTAAGGTCAATTATTGCATAATTCATAGCCTGGATGGTTACGACGAGATATCCCTGACAGGCGATTTCAAGGTGCTAACCAATAGAACAGATCGGATTCTATCTCCGCGGGATCTGGGAATGCCTGTTTTGAAGGCCGAAGAGCTGGCCGGATCGGGTGATGTCCCCGGAACTGCTGCCATTTTTGTTAATGTTCTTCAAGGAAAAGGAACTACAGCCCAGAATTCGGTAGTCATCGCTAATGCAGCAATGGCACTGGCAACCTATTTCCAGGGAAAAGGGATTGAAAATTGTATCGAAGAGGCAAGATCTTCTTTACTGGGTGGTAAGGCATTGAAAGTTTTCACTAACCTGATCTCATTACAATGAGTACAATATTGGATGAGATAGTAGCTAACCGGAAAGAGGAGGTAAGGGAACAGAAAAAGCACGCTCCTCTGGCAGCGTTAAAGTCTAAAATTGACAAAGGAATTGTTTGTAATTCATTGTCAAACAGTCTATTGTTAAAAGGAGCCAGCGGTATAATCGCTGAATTCAAAAGAAGGTCGCCGTCGAAGGGAATTATCAATGAACGTGTTCAACCCGAAATAGTCACGAAAGGATATGCCGGGGCTGGTGTGTCAGGCTTATCAGTTCTTACCGACAATCGCTTTTTTGGTGGTAATGTTGCTGATTTTATTGCTGCCCGTAATGCCAATCCGTTCGTGCCACTGCTTCGAAAAGATTTTATGGTTGATGAATACCAGCTTTATGAATCCCGGTTATTGAAAGCAGATGTTATTTTACTGATTGCTGCCATACTGGAGAAAGGGGAAATTGCCCGCTTTACTTCCATTGCCCATGAATTAGGAATGGAAGTTTTGCTTGAGCTGCATGACGAAAGTGAACTGAATAAAATCGATAAAAAAATTGATATGATCGGGATCAACAATCGAAATCTTAAAGATTTTAAGGTAGATTTGGGTCGTTCTCTCAGGTTGCTCGATCAGCTTCCCGCGAATGTGGTAAAAATAGCAGAGAGTGGAATCAGCGATACTGAAACGGTGGATACTCTTCGTAAGCGTGGCTTTCAGGGTTTCCTGATGGGTGAGAATTTTATGAAATCAGAAGATCCGGCTGAGGCTTGTTTGAATTTTATTTCAAGGTTAAAATATTAAATGACAATAGATTATTAGCCATGAAAATAAAAGTTTGCGGATTACGTGATCTGCTGAACATTGAGGAGCTGGTAAAACTTAAACCCGATTATATCGGTTTTATATTTTATTCAAAATCTAAACGTTATATCGGGACAGAAATACCGCCTGACATTCAGACAATTATTCCTTCCTCTGTTCAGAAAGTTGGTGTATTTGTAGATGAACCTTTCAGCGCCTTGGTCGAAAAATACAGCAGTAATGCGCTCGATTTGGTCCAACTTCACGGAAAGGAACTGCCTGATTATTGCGAAAAGCTTAAAAAGTTAAATATTCCTGTGATAAAGGCATTTGGTATCTCAGGCGATTTTGATTTCGAAACCGTAAAGGATTTTGAACCGTATTGTGATTATTACCTGTTCGATACAGCTGCTGATTCACATGGTGGCACAGGAATTAAATTTGAATGGAAGAAACTGGATCAGTACACCGGTAATAAACCTTTTTTTCTAAGCGGCGGAATTCAGTCTGGTGATGCCGGAGAGATCAGAGGTCTGGTGCATAATCAGCTGCATGCAATTGATATTAACAGCAGATTTGAACTTGTACCTGGGTTAAAGGATATCCCAAAACTTAAATCATTTATAAAACAAATACGGGAATAGTTCTTAATTATCGGTCAATGAATAATAATCAATGACCTTTCGTGGAAATAATCATTACGATCTAAAAAATTACCATCAATGAGTTATCAATCAGATAAAAAGGGATATTATGGACGATTCGGGGGAGCATTTATTCCCGAAATGATGGTTCAGAATATCGAACAATTGCAAAGCTGTTACC
>JBAXOA010000276.1:0-2156 GCA_037133495.1 Mariniphaga sp.
AGCTAACCCCTTTACATCCGCAATGTTTTACATGAGAAATTAGCCAAACTTAAGACCCCTCGTTTGCAACGAGGGGTAAGCGGTTTCTCGTTTGTAACGACAATTAGTTTTTTAGATTTATGAGTTGCAAACTCAAGACAGTTGACCCCTCGTTGCAAACGAGGGGTAGGTGGGGCCAGGGGGGATTTTATTCTACTGAACTTTTCCTATTAATTCTTTAAACGGTACTCCATCAATCATAAGATCTCCAACAACAAATTGATTCTCTTTGATTTTAATCTTCAGAAAATTGGTTTTCAAAGTGTCGCAAAGTCCGTTTTTCAGGATGGGTTCAATATTCTTATTATTGGTGTCAGTGATGTAAAAATTATTAAATGGATAGAAGAGCTGCAATTTGGTGGAATCTTTCCAGTTTACCCGAACTCCCGCCCGTACCCAATTAGTGCTATTGATGGGCTTATCATTATTGACCGACAGAATCTTTGCAAACCCAGTACTGTCGGCTGTAAATTCAACATAGACATTCTGCAGATCCTTCCAATCTTTTTGACTGGTGATATTGATATAGTCTTCCTTGAAATTCAACCGGATGAACTTGCCTGAAAGGTCAGAGCCAATCCCATTATAATCAGGATTAAATCTGTTCTTAGTCTTGAATTTAAATTCTGTGCCATTATTTGCAAAACCAGCCTGGGTGCTGATCATTCTTATCGGCACGAACAGCTGAACCAGGGCAACCAGGATGAATGCCGCCAAAAATAATTTTTTAGACTTCATATTCCTTTCTTTTTTTGATCATCAACCAATTTGCAGCGAAAAATCCGATTCCGACCAATACAAACAGAAACCCCTTGACGACAAAGGTTAAATCGGAATCAAAGGAACGGCAGACCGCCAGTAAGGCAATTATGATCATCCCCAGATTAATCACCCCAAGATGCGTCTGTCTGGCACCTTCCTTGAGGAGATTCATTCCAAAGAACAGCACCAACAAATTCACCAGAACCACCGCCACCGTGACGGCTGCAGTGCCCAACAGAAAAAGGAGCAGAAAAAGGAGATAAGTCACATCTGTCAACTTCCATTCTGTCAGCTTTTTGCTGATATTTTGCCGGTAAAGCAGCGCAGTGGCTAGTGCAAATAACAATACACAGCCTATAAATTCGGGGGAAATAAAAAGATCAGGACGATTAACATCCGCTCCCAGATCTTTCCATGTGGTTTTAAATGACATTACAAGAAGTGAAATAATGGTCCCGGCAAAGCCAACTACAAGATATCCGTTTTGCAGGAGTGGGCGACTTTTGAAGAATGGTTGCATTCCGATGAAATAAAATACGGCAAACAGGAAAATATAGGCCGGGTGCATCCACATCGTTGCTCCATGGGAGATTGTGATCAGTGTCTGCGTCAGAACTAAAGGGATCATCCAGTGGTGAAGGATCTGCAAGACACTTGCAGGATTTTTTAGGAATAACTGGTAATAACGGGGGAGTGGAAGCGCAAAAAGTATCCAGAAAAGATACTCTTCATGGGGGAAAGTGCCGCTTCCCCTTGCGGTAAGGCCGAAGATCATACTCATAAAAAGATAAGCCAGCGAGAGTGCAGAAGCATCAAGCAGATAAACCAAAGGAAGGATCAGGATCATCCAGGAGAGGATAAATGTGCTTGCCTCTCCATTGATGTGGTATATCTGGCTGACAAGTGAAATATTAGCGCCCACCGCAAAAAACAGTAAAAGTGCAGCGGATTCTCTCCAGACTATCTTCTCCTTTTTTTGCAGCAGCACATATCCGCCGAATAGTTGAGGAACGATAAGCAACAAAAATGCACAGGTTGTTTTAGTAAACTGAGAAAATTGATCCCATTGGTTGGCTACGATAAATAATAACCCTGTTCCAATCAAAATGGCTCCAAGAATACCAAAGATCAGCAATTGACGATTCGGAGAGGATTCATGTTTTTTTTGGTAATAAATATTAATTTGCCGGGCAGTCTCAGCAGTGATAATGTTGGCACTTACAAGTTCGGGAAGTTCTTTTAGTAAGCTCATGTCACGATGATTTTAGGTCGTTTAAAATCGAAAGATGATCAAATATACGAAAAAAAATAATTTGTATTGGGCGATTGTGCTGAAAATCCCCCTGGCTCACCTG
>JBAXOA010000277.1:0-2140 GCA_037133495.1 Mariniphaga sp.
TCCGGCGGTATGTTTGTGCAATCCATCAAGTTTATTCAGGCGCACCACGGAAACACCAAAAATGTATCGATTTACGGGCAGGAATACACCAACACCACTTACAAGCTGGCCAAGATGAACCTGGCTATACGTGGTATTTCGGGTAATTTGGGCGAAAAGGCAGCCGATACTTTTGGCGACGACCAGCACAAAGACCTGAAAGCCGATTACATTATGGCCAACCCACCTTTTAACCAAAAAGACTGGCGTGCCGAAAACGAATTGAAAGATGACCCGCGCTGGCGTGGTTACGAGGTACCGCCCAAAAGCAACGCCAATTATGGCTGGATTCTCAACATGGTTTCGAAACTTTCTGAAAATGGCGTGGCTGGCTTTATCCTGGCCAATGGCGCGTTGAGTGGCGGCGGCGAAGAGTATAAAATTCGCCGGAAACTGATTGAAAACAATTTGGTAGAAGCTATTTTGGTATTGCCCCGAAATCTGTTTTACACCACCGATATTAGCGTTACACTTTGGATTCTCAACAAAAACAAAAAAGAACAAAGCCGGAATATTGGCGATGTTACCCGCCATTACCGAAATCGTGAAAAAGAAATACTTTTTATGGATTTGCGACAGATTGGCGAACCTTTCGAGAAAAAATATACTCAATTCTCGATAGAAGATATTCGCAAGATTGCATCTACTTACCATCAATGGCAATCAGCCTCCTTTGTACGGGCAGCCCTTGTGGCTGCCCCAGAATTGGATGAAGGGATAGGGCAACCACAAGGGATTGCCCCAACGATTGCTCCGATGATTACGCCAGCGTATAAAAATATCCCTGAATATTGCTACTCCGCATCGTTTGACGAGGTAGCCAAAAAAGATTTCTCACTCGTACCAAGCAAATACATTGAGTTTGTAAACCGAGACGAAAACATTGATTTCGACGAGAAAATGCAAAACCTGCAAACCGAATTTGTAGAATTGCTAAAAGCTGAAAACCAATCGAAGAACGATTTATTGAATGTGTTTAAGGAGTTGGGGTATGAGATCAAACTATAAACGGTTAGGTGATTATATTGACGAAGTAAAAGTTCGTAATTCAGATCTAAAAGCCAAAAAGCTTCTTGGAATAAATATCGATAAGTTTTTCATGCCTTCGGTTGCCAATATTGTTGGCACTGATATGTCTGTCTACAAGATTGTTAAGAAAAATCAATTTGCTTGTAACCGGATGCATGTTGGAAGAGATTATCGGTTGCCAATTTCAATGTCCAGAAGTGATGAGCAATTTATGGTTTCGCCAGCGTATGATGTTTTTGAAATTAAAAATCCTGAAATTCTTTTCCCTGAATATTTGATGATGTGGTTTTCTAGGAGAGAATTTGACCGTAATGCCTGGTTTTATACAGATGCCGATGTTCGTGGTGGATTACATTGGAAGGCTCTCTGCGATATGCAATTACCCATCCCATCCATTACCAAACAACGCGAAATAGTAAAAGAATACAACACGGTTGTAAACCGCATTAAGCTTAACCAGCAACTGATACAAAAACTCGAAGAAACGGCACAAGCTATTTACAAGCAGTGGTTTGTCTATTATGAATTTCCAGATGAAAATGGGAATCCTTATAAATCCAATGGTGGTGAAATAGAGGATAGTGAATTAGGCGAAATTCCGAAGGGTTGGCAATGGAGAAAAATATCTTCCATTTGTGATATAACGTCAAGCAAAAGAATTTTTGAAAACGAATATGAAAGTGATGGAATTCCTTTTTATCGTGGTAAGGAAATAACCCTAAAAAAAGCTGGGGAGGTTATTGCAGAGCCGATTTATATTTCTAAAGAAAGATATACTAAGATCGTAAAGTCTTTTGGTAAACCAAAAGAGGGAGACATATTAATGACCGCTGTAGGCACAATTGGTTCAACTTATATGGTTCAAGAAGAGGAATTTTATTTCAAAGATGGAAACGTCGTCTGGTTTAAAAACTTCAAAAAAGATGGGGCTAATTATTTCGTTTATGATTTCATGCAGAGTGAAAATTTCATTTCAATTATAAATGAAATTACAATTGGTTCAACACAGAATGCAATTACTATTACAACATTTGGTGGGCAAAAAGTAATCTTTCCGGCAGATGAAGTTCTA
>JBAXOA010000278.1:0-2126 GCA_037133495.1 Mariniphaga sp.
ATTGACCACAAATGCGTTGGCAATACTTCAATGCAACGGGCGAAGAAGTCCGGCATGAGCGATCAACAGCGAGTTCAGATCAATCTCTATGGTCTTGGTATTGAAAATGAGTTTGGCGAAGGTTCAGTCGAGAAAGTAGCACTTGCCTTCTATCCACTTGGTGGCTTCCTATCAGGGATGCACACCATTGTTGAACCATATAACCGAGCGTTAGCAATGGATGCCCTTGAACGATTTGGAAATATCCAACAATTGGCATGGGGCTTGGATCCTGAAAAGAATCCCGATAACTGGTCGACTATTCCAACTTCGCCCACTAGCAACTGCATCTATTGCCCCTGGTTCCTTCCAAACTCGACAGACCTCTCAAAGGGTTGCCCTGGTCAGGTGGATGCCTCATGAGTCCCATCTATTCCTACAAATGCCCATCATGTGATTGGTCAACTGATCTAGATCGATCCATCAATGACACATCAGCAGCTCCAATTTGTGGGGATTGCCTAGTGCCAACTAACAAGGTTTTCCATGCACCGGCTGCAATCTTCAAAGGACAGGGTTGGGGATCTAGCAAATGACGATCTATATGTTGATTGCCTTCACCCTTGTCTTCGTTGCCATCGCGATCACCATCGAGGCATTTCTCTCGCGATACGAGTATTACTACAAGAGGAATCACTACTCCTTCAAACACCCATATTTCATGGCGCACGAGAAGCAGATCAATGATCTAGCCAAAGAGCTGATCGAACATGAATTGGAGTCTTATGACTTCGATGCTCCACCAAGAACAACAACCAAGAAAGCAGGGCAAGAATGACGCAATTCGCTGCACCGGCAGGGATGTCGGATTTTGTTCCATTGGCTGATCTAAATGGCCACCTTCTACTCATCACACCGTTGGAATACAAGACAGGTATCTCCACCGTACATGGTGACTCTGATGCCATCGAAGTTGATCTAGTTGACCTTGATACTGGGGTTAGCGAATCATCACGGCTTCTATTCAATGCCGCACTCAAGAGTGCGCTAAAGCCAAACATTGGCGCCAAAGTCCTTGCAACCCTTTCACAAGGATCTGCAAAGCCAGGTAAAAGTGCACCTTGGATCCTAGTTGCTGCAACAGATGCAGCTTCAGTCAAGCGAGCAACAGATCACCTAGCCGGCAACATCGCCGCTCCTTATATTGCGCCAGTTGCAGTTGCAGCAAGCGGGATTGATGTCAATGACCCTGCCGTGCAGGCGCTCTTGGCAAAGCTGGGGGCGACGCCGATCAGCGCCTAGAAACTTCTCATTCGGGGGATGAGAAAAGCGTGGGCAGGTTTGCTGGCATTGAACCTTTCGACAATGCCATCGGATTCGATTTCCGACCACGCACTATCTAAGTGAACTACTACCAGGGAGTGAGGGAATATGAAAATGAAAGCAGCAAGTAAAGGTGAGGGGAATAACTGGAGTGCTGATCTAAATGTACCGGATGGATACACGCTCGTCCCTGCCGATGCGATTGTGCTGACGGGGATAACCAGAAAAGATTTACTGATAGCTCTTTATCTTGGGGATACAGCCCCGAATTGGAAAGAGATTCTTGAATTACTCAAGTCATCTCAACCTTCACTCGCAGAGCCAACAGACTTCGGGGCGATGGTTGAGGCTGGTGCTGAAGATGTTACTGGGCGATATGTATTCAAAAAAGTTCGCTACGGGGGTGCCCCCCAATGGGTAGTTTTTGTCGGAGTATCTGTCCATTTTGCAGATTGGTCTGACCTCATCATCCCCACTCTCTTCTGCGAAGGGCAGGTGAAGTGATGTGTGAAGATGCTTATTCCGGCGCGCAACGACATAACAGAACAACTCGACAAGGTGATGGGAGTGGAAGGGTGAGCAATTTCGGACACTCAATAGAAGAAGTTTATTGCGCCATCGCTAGGGGTGAGAAGTGAAAGCCGTATCCCTTTTCGCCGGTATCGGCGGTTTCGATCTCGCACTCGAAAGAAATGGCGTGAGGGTGGTGGCAACGTGTGAAATTGACAAACACGCGCAAAAGATTCTCGCTCGCCATTTCCCCAAAGCTCAATTATTCGATGACGTTTCAACTCTAACTGGAGAGGACTTATTCAATGCCGGAT
>JBAXOA010000279.1:0-2124 GCA_037133495.1 Mariniphaga sp.
CATCAAGACCGCACCTGGCTCCTCGATCGTCTCATCCTGCTTCTTCATGTTGATGCCTGAACAGGTGCTGGTCTACGCTGATTGCGCGATCAACCCCGACCCAACGGCGCAGGAACTGGCCGACATTGCCAAGCAGAGCGCCGACAGCGCACTGGCCTTCGGTATTGATCCCAAGGTGGCCATGATCAGCTACAGCACCGGGGAGTCCGGATCGGGCGACGACGTCGAGAAGGTGCGCGCTGCCACCGAACTGGCCAAAGCGCGCTGGCCGGAGTTGGTGCTCGACGGCCCGATGCAGTATGACGCCGCCACCGTGCGGGAAGTTGCAGCGCAAAAGGCGCCGGGCAGCGCCGTGGCCGGGCAGGCCACGGTCTTTGTCTTTCCCGACCTCAACACCGGTAATACGACCTACAAGGCGGTGCAGCGCTCAGCCAACGTGGTGTCAGTCGGCCCGATGTTGCAGGGCCTGCGCAAACCGGTCAACGATCTGTCGCGCGGCGCGCTGGTCGATGACATCGTCTTCACCATTGCGCTGACGGCGATTCAGGCGCAGGCCTTGGTCAAACAGGGAGTTTGACCGGCGCTTGGGCGCACGACGATTGCTACCATCGAAGTTGGAGCCCGCTTTGGCGCCTGAAGCATGACCAACAAAGTTTTCTGGACTGTCCCCTGGCAGACCGCGCTCAGCACCAGCGTGGCAAGCGTTGCGGGGGCCCTGCCCGATCAGGGATTTTCGCCAGCAGCCAGGTCGGTTGATGTCGGCGATGACAACGGGCAAGTCGCTCAGGTGTCGCGCCGGGGCCAGCTTTAGGTAGCGACCTCAATTACCGGGGGCAATTCCCTTCTAGACTGTGGGGGCTAGCTGTATCGCAGGAGTTTGTTCCATGTCGCGTCCCTCCGTAGTTCGTCACCCGCACGTCGGTTCACCCAGCGTGCTCAGTTCCTTGCTCGAGGCGCGCATTTTCATGGAAATGGCGCTGCTGCCCGCTTCCCTGCCCCTGCTCATGGCGGCGCCGCAGGGCGATGGGCACCCGGTGATACTGGTGCCCGGCTTCATGGCCGGGGAATCGACGTTGGCGGCGCTCAAGCTGTTTCTGCAAAACAAAGGCTATGACGTGCACACCTGGGGGCTGGGGCGCAATGTCGGTTTTCGGGGCAAGCACGCCAATGCCCTGCCGCAAAAAATCCGCTATCTGCATCACACGACCGGACGCAAGGTCAGCCTGGTGGGATGGAGTCTGGGCGGGGTCTTTTCCTTTTACGGCGCAGAGACCACGCAGGACTGTGTGCGCTCCATCATCACCCTGGGCAGTCCGGTGAGCGTGGACATGATGGGCAACCAGTCGCCCCCGGCACTCAAGGCCATGTACCGCCTGGTATCGCACCGTCTCGGCGCGTCCGCCCATCTGATGCAGCCACGCGCCAAAGCCATGCGCGAACACCGTCGCCTGCCGATTCCCACCAGTTGCCTGTATTCGCTCAGCGACGGGGTTGTGCCACCGCAGGAGGCGACGATCGATGGCGACCCGGCGCTGCATGAAAACATCCAGGTGCCGGGCAGCCACGTCGGCCTGGGCTTTAATGGCATCGTGATGGCCATCGTCGCCGACCGGTTGGCCCAAGCCGAAGGCGATTGGAAACCGTTTGCTCCGCAAGGGCTGCTCGGACACGTGTACCGCGCCACCACGCGTGCCCTGCCAAGCGCAGAAATACCCGCAACCTGAATCGGGACAGGGAGGAAGACCATGAGACAACTCAGCGAACACGATGCCGCGTTCATCTATTCAGACAACGCGCACGCCAATTCCAACGTTACCCTGCTGCATATCTACGACCAGTCGACCGCGCCGCGCGGCGTGGTGCGCTTCAAGCACATCCTGGCGCAACTGGAAAGCCGCTTGCACCGCTTGCCCAATTTCCGCGAGCGAATCCTGCGTGTGCCGCTGGACCTGGACTACCCCTATTGGATTGAAGACGACAACTTCAACCTCGAGTACCACGTGCGGCACATCGCCCTGCCCAAGCCGGGCGACTGGCGTCAATTTTGTATTCAGGCCTCGCGCATTCATGCCCGCCCGCTTGATCTGCAGCGCCCGCTGTGGGAGCTGTACGTCATTGAAGGGT
>JBAXOA010000280.1:0-2118 GCA_037133495.1 Mariniphaga sp.
GTTCCATTGGGGAAGATGTAATATTTATTGGTGGTTCTGATGAACATGGAGTGCCTATAACCATAAAAGCCAGACAATTGGGTGTAACTCCTCAGGAAATAGTGGATAAATACCATGCCATCATCAAGCAATCTTTTCAGGATTTTGGAGTTTCCTTTGATATTTATTCAAGAACTTCCAACAAAACACATCACGAAACGGCAGATGAATTCTTTAGGAAATTATATTACAAAGGTGATTTTATCGAAAAATTATCTATGCAATATTATGACGAAGAAAATAAACAATATTTAGCTGACCGTTATATAACTGGTACGTGTCCACATTGTAGCAATGAAAAAGCTTATGGTGATCAGTGTGAGAAATGTGGAACAACATTGAACGCGACAGATTTAATCAATCCCCGATCGGCAATTAGTGGAAATGCACCGGTTTTAAAAGAAACTAAACATTGGTTTTTACCATTAGAAAATTATGAAGAATTTTTAAAGAAATGGATTTTAGAAGAACATAAGGATGACTGGAAAACCAACGTTTACGGCCAATGTAAATCCTGGTTGGATCAGGGATTACATGCACGTGCAGTTACCCGTGATCTGGATTGGGGTGTTAAGCTTCCTGCTGAAATTGAAGGTAGCGAAGGAAAAGTACTTTATGTTTGGTTTGATGCACCAATAGGCTATATTTCAGCTACCAAAGAGTTAACCCCGGATTGGGAGAAATACTGGAAAGACAAAGAAACAAAATTGGTTCACTTTATTGGCAAGGATAATATTGTTTTTCACTGTATCATATTTCCTGCCATGTTAAAAGCTGAAGGCAGTTTTATTTTACCTGATAATGTCCCTGCTAATGAATTTATGAATCTTGAGGGGGATAAAATATCAACTTCCCGCAATTGGGCAGTCTGGTTGCATGAATACCTGATTGATTTTCCTGACAGACAGGACGAATTACGCTATGTGCTATGTGCTAATGCTCCCGAAACCAAGGATAATGATTTTACCTGGAAAGATTATCAGGCAAAAAATAACAATGAATTGCTGGCAATTTTCGGTAATTTTGTGAATCGTACCCTGGTTTTGACACATAAATATTTTGAGGGGATTGTTCCTGTTTTAGGCGAACTGAATGAAGCAGATAAAACAACAGTGAATGAAATTAGCTTATTTCCTTCAAGAATTGCTAAAAGTATAGAAACTTATCGTTTTAGGGAAGCTATCAACGAAATGATGAATCTGGCGCGTTTAGGCAATAAATACCTGACAGAAAACGAACCCTGGAAAGTATTTAAAACAGATGAAACCAGGGTAAGAACTGTGTTGAATATTTCTTTACAAATATGTGCAAATCTTGCAGTAGTTTGTGAACCATTTTTACCCTTTACAGCTACTAAACTTACATCGATGCTGAATATACAGCCAACAAAATGGAAAACAGCGGGAAGTTTAGATTTATTGGCTGAAAACCATCTTCTGGGACAAGCCAGTTTCCTTTTTCAAAGAATTGAAGATGCAGAAATTGATCAACAGGTTCAAAAATTACTCGATACCAAACAAGCAAATGATGCAGCTAATGTAGTTGTTAATCCTGCTAAAACCAATATTGAATACGATGATTTTTCTAAAATGGACATTCGGACAGGAACAATCATTGCAGCAGAGAAAGTAGCTAAAACTAAAAAATTACTCAAATTAACAATAGATACTGGAATAGATAAACGCACTGTAGTATCAGGTATTGCAGAGCATTATGAAGCTGAAAACATTATTGGACAAAAAGTGAGTATTTTAGTGAATCTTTCTCCGAAGAATTTAAAAGGAATTGATTCTCAGGGAATGATATTGATGGCAGAAAATCATGACGGTAAACTATGCTTTGTGGCTCCCACCGAAGATGTGAAAAATGGGAGTGAGGTTAAATAGAAGGTTGTCAAAAGTGAGGAGTCAAAAGATCGAAATCGAAAGACTGAAGCTTGAAGTAAGTGTATTGTGGGTTTTCGATTTTTTTATATCTTTGCAAAAAATAATGATTACGATCTTATATCATTCCTAACGCTTCAAGGAATCTCAAAAATAATAAAGTTCATATCAGGTCCCGTAGTTCAACGGATAGAAC
>JBAXOA010000281.1:0-2101 GCA_037133495.1 Mariniphaga sp.
TAAAACGGCTGTCAACCGGAGAATGATCCTCGAACCATTGGGCATTTCCACTTATGATTTTAGCGCGTTTGGTACCTTCCTTATCCTTGAAATTAACCATCGCTTCCCAGCTGCCTTTTCGGCCAAGTGGATCTTCATAGCTTTCAATAAAACCATTTACCATATCAATATCACTTTTCAGATCTTCGACCCATAGCACATTATACTCATCCCAGGTTTTCAGATCGCCGGTTTTGTAATACGCTGCAAGTTTAGCAAAAGATGCCTTCTGCTCCGGATTTTCGGCCACTGTGATAGCCTTCTCAAGCCAGAAAACTATTTTTTCGATAGCCTGTGAATATCCGCCTCCTACTTTCCAGATTTTTTCAACTACTTTCCCGTTTTCCTTTACCAGCTTCGAATTGAGTCCGTATGAAAGAGGGCGCTCAGGATCAGCCTGTTTCATATCTTTGTAAAAGGCTTCCACCTCAGCTTCAGTAACGCCTTCATAAAAATTAACAGCCGAGGTGAGTACCAGATCATCTTTGGCATCGAGATTCACTTTTTTAGGCAAAACATCCGGATCAAATATCACAGGCGATAATTCCAGAATCAATTGACTCACTGTTTGCCCATCTTTTACGGGAAACTTCGATGGGTTACTGTTTTTAACCAGTTGAGCCAAATATTCGTTGTTGAAACCGGGTAAAAATTTCTCGGAAGCATAATGATGGTAAATGCCATTCGAAAACCAAACCCGTTTCAGGTACAATTCAAAAGCCTGCCATTCGGCACCCTCTTTATTTCCGCTATAGGTAAGGTAGATATTCTCAAGGGTACGTCGTATCACCAGGTTATATTTACCGTTCTGGTCGAAAATAATATCACGACCGCAGAGGGCTGCCTGGCTCAGGTAATAAACCAGCACTTTCTTATCCAGGCTCAGTTCTTCAAAACCAGGAACCTGGTAACGCATGATCTTCAGGTCGGCAAACTGTTCGATCAGGAACTTAAAATCTTCGGGGCCGTTTATCTTTGGCTTTTCGTTATCGGTAGGATCGGAAAACAGGTCAATGCTCATGGTAAGGTTACAAATTGATTGAGTTTTAAAAAGGGAACTTCCCCGAATTGATCCATCAAAGATAATGGATGTATCGAAAAAAGATCGGCAGCAACTTAAAAGATGGTTTGGCAGGCAGCTTTTATAATAACCACCACTTATAGTAAAAGTTCGGGAAATCTGCGAAGTTCATTGTCAGTTAGGTTGTCTATCGGCTTTGATTGTCCGGCCTGACTCAATGTTTTTCGATGTAAATATCAAGTTCTTTGTGCCAGGCATCCGGATCCAGGGTTTTGGGAACCGTGTCCTCCGAAAACAATAAATCAACCAGGTAATGCGGCCTGTATCCCCCAATAAAAACCGACTTTATGCAGGAAACGCAATAAACAACCACATCTTCCAAAGGCATTTCCGATGTACGTTTGATCATTTGTTCCCTGACTTTATGAACAGGTATTTTCCCATAGAAACTATCGCCGCAGCAGGTACTCCGGGTTCGTGTGTTCTGAGGCTCGACCAGCGTAATATTCATCTTAGCAAGGATGGTTCTGATGGCATTATGTACTCTCTCCTGCTCGCGTGTCGGACAGGCGTCCATAATTGACATGCTCTGCCCATGGTAATCCGGAAAAACAAAAAAATCGGTTTCGGCCAGTATTTCCCAGAGCGAGATGGTTGTGACATTCTCATAGTCATTTCCAAAACGCTTGTCGCAACCGGGACAAATATTAATTATTTCGGTTGCTGATTTTATCTGAGGATTATGATGACAACAGGTCAGGAACTGATCCATTTCACCCAGGTTTTTATTCAGGATGTGATGTATTTTTTCGGCCAGATCCGGTTTATATAACATTAAAGCGCAGCCTGGGGCAAATACCTGTTTCATGATGATTTTTTTTGTAGCGATCAGATTTTATAATCTTTATTTCAATTTTTGGCCTGTCAGCGAACAATTAATTTTCCTGGCAATTCTACAAGCTTTCCTTTTTTACTGATAAATCAACGAATCCCTTTCCAGCCCAAACGGGTACTGCATTTGAACTGTTTAGCCGGAAACAG
>JBAXOA010000282.1:0-2077 GCA_037133495.1 Mariniphaga sp.
TACGACGGTTAATACTTTAAGTTTAGTCATTCCAGTTTGATTATATGTCAAGAAAATAAGTATCGGGCCTGTCTATTTCAAAAAATTCATTTACCCACATCACGGTAACCATATCTGAATCACCAGTGTTTTGGATGTTGTGGGTATAACCACAGGGGATGTCAACAACAGTTAGTTTTTCGCCTGTTACCTGGTACTCAATGATTTCGCTACTATCAATTTTCCGGAAACGTATAACTCCCTTTCCGCTTACCACGAGGAACTTTTCGTTTTTACTGTGATGCCAGTGGTTTCCTTTGGTGATGCCTGGTTTTGAGATGTTCACTGATACCTGTCCGCGCTCCTTTGTCTTCAGAAACTCGGTAAAGGAACCCCTGTTATCCGTATGCATGGTGAGGGGATAGCTGAACTTGTCGACAGGAAGATAGCTTAGGTAAGTTGAATAAAGTTTACGGGTAAAGCCATCGCCCATGTCGGGGACCTGAAGGTTGCCACGACTTTGGGTAAACGAATGTAAGAGTTCAGCAATGCCGCCCAGTTTTATTTCGTGCACAGGGTTCACTTCTTTATAACCACTCTGCTCAGAGGGTGCGCTTTTTAATAATCCGGTGAATGAAGTCAGTACATCATCGATATAAACCAGTTTCATGTCGGCATCAGGGTTGTTAAGCTGTATAGGCAAACCATTCGCTATATTATGACAAAAGGTTGCCACAGCACTGTTGTAGTTAGGCTTGCACCATTTGCCAAATACATTTGGCAGCCGGTAAACATACACGGGGGTATTTGTTTCACGCCCATAGTCAAATAGCAGGTCCTCGCCGGCTTTTTTGCTTTGCCCGTAAGCATTGTCCAATGCGGCCTGGGTGGAAGAAGTGATTAAAACAGGAGCTTTGTTGCCGGCATTTTTAAGGGCGGCAAGAAGTTGCTGCGTAAAACCGTAATTTCCGGTCATGAATTCCTCAGGATTTTCCGGCCTGTTTACACCGGCAAGATGGAAAACAAAGTGACACATTGATGCATATTCCCCGAGCAAGGCAGAAGAAGTATCGATATCGTACTCCAGGAGATCCGAAAACCCCTGGTTATGAAGTTCAGCAACAAGATTTTTTCCTACAAATCCTTTGGCTCCGGTAATAAGTATCTTCATATTGCCTTATCCAGCTTTATAATATCCAGTTGAAGCAGTAGTTCCTTCATCCCTTTTTTATCAAGCCTGTGTGTATTGTGCGAATGATAATCTTCAATTTTCGAAACCTTTTCCTGTCCGTCGGTAAAATACTGATCGTAGTTCAGGTCGCGCTCGTCGCAAGGTACACGGTAATAGTTGCCCATATCCGTAGCTTTTGCCATTTCTTCGCGGGTAACGAGCGTCTCATATAATTTTTCCCCGTGCCGGGTACCAATTGTTTTGACTTTAACGGAGGAATGATACATTTCTATCAGTGATTCGGCCAGTACTTCAATAGTGGCAGCGGGAGCTTTTTGAACAAACAGATCGCCGTTGGCACCATGGGTATAGGCATAGATTACAAGATCGACAGCATCTCCGAGTGTCATCATGAAACGGGTCATGTTGGGGTCGGTAACTGTAAGATCTTTCCCATCTTTAATCTGATCGATAAAGAGTGGAATCACCGATCCTCTCGAAGCCATAACATTACCGTAGCGTGTACAGCATATGGTAGTTGCTGAATCTTTGCCCAGGGCACGTCCTTTGGCAATGGCTACTTTTTCCATCAGGGCTTTGCTCATTCCCATGGCATTTATAGGGTAACAAGCTTTGTCGGTCGACAGTACTACTACGTTTTTTACACCATGAGCTATGGCAGAATCAAGTACATTTTCTGTGCCGAGCACGTTGGTTCGGACAGCCTGGGTAGGGAAAAATTCGCACGAGGGGACCTGTTTAAGAGCCGCGGCATGGAAAATATAGTCAACACCCGGCATCACATGGTCTACGCTCCGTCGGTCGCGCACATCCCCGATATAGAATTTTATTTTTGAGTTTTTATACTGATGCCGCATATCATCCTGTTTTTTCTCATCGCGCGAGAAAATTCTGATTTCTTTAATA
>JBAXOA010000283.1:0-2071 GCA_037133495.1 Mariniphaga sp.
TATTAAAAGGGGTGCCCAAAATCTTAGGCGCAGCAATATCTAATATCGATATTGAAGATTTTGCCAATGTAGGCTCTTTAACTCCAAACATTACTGAGTTGAAGAAATATCTTGGCAGCGACATTGTATTGATGCACGATGACGATTTTAAAGAGATTTGCAGCGATTATGACCTTCCGGTAATAGCCCGTAACAACCTGGAAAACGGCGAAAGTAAAAATCTGTGGTACGAACAAATTGTTCCCCACCAAAGCAGATTTGTATTTTATACAGTCAGTATAGGAACTGATACATTTACGAATTCCATAAACGGAAAAAATGTTCAAATTGGAGCTAATTCAAGTTTGGGCTATGGCTTTTGCAAAATAACTAAAATCTGAAAATTATGAAAACTATTAACCGATATTTACAAAAAGCTGATGCGGCAATCATAAGTACCGAAATTGCCAAAAATACTGTAACCCATGTAGAAGTCCCGCCGCTTGCTCCTATTTATAAAGTTCAATCTTCATATAAAGGAGCTATTTCATCTTTTGGCGCAAGCCTGATTATGAGCGGACTGATACCCACCATTCAATTTTACATGTCCGATTCGAATAACAGGGATAGCGATCATGGTAAAATAATCTCGGCCATTGCTAAAATCATCTATGAAAGTCCGAACGATAATGCTGACTTTCTGAAAAATGAGGTTCTGAGCCTTGCAAACAACCGTGTTGAACAGAATAAATTAAGAAACAAAATAGCCGATGCTGCCATTGCATTGAAAATAATGTTGCGCACCTACGAATTTCAGAAAAAAGAAGACGAGGCATAATTAATCCTTAAACCTACTGATAATGAATTACAATACTACTGGAAATAATTCATGGCTTTTTCAAAAAGCCTATTATAACGGGTTTGTCTGGAATAATAACAAGCTTGAACCATACGCTCCCGATTTCTTCAGACAACGCCTTGGATGGATCAAATCGGTACACCTGTCGAACGTGATGAATGAAAAGTCCGACACACATATAAAGCTAAAAACTACTTACCCCGGTTTGGTAACAGGTATAGGTGTAACCCATCAAAGCAAATCGAAAGGCGAACTCATGCTTGGTTTCGAATTCGACTATACCACAGGCATGCCTGTAATCCGTGGTCATAGCCTGAAAGGAGCACTGAGGTCGGCTTTCCCTCAGAAGCAAAACCGAGATGTGAAACATAAACCCGAAAAAGCCTACCAAATCTATTGCTGGCTAAACAGGCTAACATTTACCGGGGAAGGCCTAATGGAATTTCAGAATACCCAGGGGTTATACGAAACTGTGGTCTCCTATGAAAATGAAATTTTTGATGGGAAAATAAATGGTCGTCTGATCTCAAATTACAAACAGGATGTTTTTTTTGATTCCTATATTTCCAAAGCCAGTCTTTTCCCTTCTACCCGCAATCAATACCTGGGCGACGATAGTATAACACCACATGTAAAAAGAGGAATTCCTTACGAACAAGCCATGTTAACCGATCCCATCCCCCTGCCTTTTCTAAAAATTCTTCCTTGTATTGAAATCGAATTTCGTTTCAAATTACACGAAAATGGACTTCTGAGCATCGAAAACAAAAAGAACTTATTTAAAGAGATTCTAATGAATCAGGGTATCGGTGCCAAAACCAATCTCGGTTATGGCCAATTCGAAGCCTCCCCCCCCGTCTGATCCGCATTCCCGGATGCCTCAGTATAATTAACCCAATTTTTAACATTCTTAAAAACCAATGTTATGAATCATAGAATTGATGCTGAAATCTCGCCGGCTTCTCTCGAGAAAATAGTTCAGGCAATCCTTGTTATTAAAACGGAGATGCCTTTTCTGATCAAACTCGATGAAAAGGAGCAGAAAAGCCTGGTTAGAATGGATGACGGACGCCTCCCTTTTGTCGAAAAAAGCTTCGACCTGGGGGGCCGCCATCCTGTTATTGAACCCGGTCCGGGTATTATTGAGGCAGGTAAAAAAGACCTGGCCTTGTTTACAAACCTTACGTCTGTCAAGACTGACTTAGAGCAGCTGTTCGAAATGGTAACCGATAC
>JBAXOA010000284.1:0-2062 GCA_037133495.1 Mariniphaga sp.
GATGTTTCGGATACTTTGCATGAAAAATTTGCTTGTGAAAAAGTGTGCAAAGGTATCGATTATTTGCAAGTGATTTACATATATAGGAATTTAGTTGGAAAGAGCCAACTTTGACAGGTGAAAATGCTTACTGGCAAAGAGCGGAAGACGTTGTGAAAGGTGAAAATTTAGAGTAATATTATGATGATGCGCAGTATTCCATTTGCACACAAGTGGATATTTAATGCGAAAGCTAACGGCGTTCCGATGCGAAATACCTAATTTTGCAAATCAATAAACAATTAAAACGGTAAAAAAAACTCAGGATACCACGATCGATGACTAATTACTTTATTTTCGGTATAACTTATGCTTTTGCCTGCGTGGTGCAACCCGGACCGTTCCAGGCTTTTCTTTTTTCGCAAAGTATTACAAATGGCTGGCGGAAAACTATTCCGTTAGTTTTTGCTCCCTTACTGAGTGACTTGCCAGTTATTATTTTAGTACTGCTTGTTTTAACGAATGTTCCTCACGAAGTACTGCAGATACTTCAGATTGTTGGCGGATTGTTCCTGCTTTTTCTCGCTTTTAATGCTTATAAAGCATGGCGAACCTACACCCAAAATGTTAAACAGGAAGTTCCCCAACTAAACATTTTAAAAGCAGTGCTTGTGAACCTGTTAAATCCTAATCCATATATTGCATGGAGCCTGGTTATGGGACCAATATTAATAGAAAGCTGGGGCAAATCTCCGGCAAACGGAATAGTATTGCTTGCCGGTTTTTACGGATCCATGATCATTTATTCTACCTGGCTGATAGGGCTTTTTGCAGCTGCACGTAATTTCGGTCCGAGGATAATAAAGATTTCAATCGGAATTTCGGTAATTGCCTTTGCCGCTTTCGGATTTTATCAGTTGTGGGCCGGAATAACGGAGTTTGTGTGATGCGGCATGCAGTTTTAAAACATAAAATAACTGGCAAAATAACACTCAAGCTTTTCTGCAACCAAAATCCTGAAGCTACTCCTTACCCTTTTAAAGCTGTTTCCTGGTCCGCATAAATTGAAAAAATGGATGAAAATCCTGCAATGTCAAAAATTTCCCTGATACCGGGTTGAAGACTACACAAGCGGAACTGTCCATTATTGGCTTTCATCTTTTTCAGAACGAGCAGAAAAATCCGTAACCCGGAACTGCTTATATAATTCAGTCCGGAGCAATCCAGTATTATTCCGGATACCCCCGATTCGATAACCGTCACTATTTTCGCTTCAAATTCGCCGGCGTTCATTGTGTCAATTCGTCCATCGACACTAATTATTGTGTAATTCTCTAAGGATGTGATCTGTACATTCATTATCCAATTTTTTTTGTAAGATTTAAATAATTTTTATCCTCTTTTCGCTGGTACAAAACCTGGTCCATTACCTTTTTAATCAGGAATATACCTAAGCCGCCAACAGGTCTGTCTTCTATTGATAAAGTGAGATCGGGATCAGATTGCAAAGTCGGATCGAAAGGATGCCCGTCATCAACAATTGAAATGGAAAGTTCAGTTCCGGTTTTAGTAAAACTGATATCAATTGTATGCAAATTTTCATCGTTAAACCCATGCAAAATGGTATTAGTTAAAGCTTCCTCCAGCACCAGGTTTAACGAAAGCACTAAAGGTGCAGGAAGTTCCCATTCCTCAGCCAGTTCTCTTAAAAAAACTTCTACACGGTCAAGTTCCTCAATTTGATTTGTAACCCGTAATACTTTGCCAGCAGGTTCTTTATTCATTGTAAAAGATTGTCATCATAGTAATGTCATCCGATTGAGTAAATCCATCCACATGAATTGACACCGCCCCTTCTATTTTAGCAATCAATTCGCGTGGCGATGCAGCAATGTTTTCCCTAACAATTTCCATCAGTTTATCATCTCCGAACAAAATATTATCAGCATTTTCAGCTTCAGTCACGCCATCTGTGTACAGGAAGACTTTATCACCGTGTTCGAGCTGCAAAGTTAACTCTTCGTATTTAAAATCTTCGAACAATGCTACAGGAATAAATTTGGTTTTTTCGATCATAACGGCA
>JBAXOA010000285.1:0-2045 GCA_037133495.1 Mariniphaga sp.
CGTCAAACCACTTTCACCGAGCAGATGGCTGTAGCCCCGAACGTTCAGATTGGCCGGCATCGGCCGGTCTGCAATGATCATGTCAAGTTGATGAATTGCCAATTCGGCCAGCAAGGAGGTCAATCGACCTTCGCGACACACCAGGCGTAGCGGTTCGTCTTGTTTCAGGGCCGGCTCCACCAGCCGGTAGGCAATCGACTTTGAAACCGAATCGGCGATGCCAACCCGGAATGGCAGCGATCTTTGCGCCTTCTGATCGTGCAGCACCTCGACCAGTTCGTCACCAATCGAAAATATCTTCTCGGCGTAACTCAGGATGCGCCGCCCGGCATCGGTCAGTTCCCGGTTGCGTCCGGCGCGGCGGAACAGTTCCACGCCGAGTTGCTTTTCAAATTCACTCAACTGGCCGCTGATGGATTGTGGTGTCAGGCACAACTGATCGGCTGCGCGCGCGATGCTGCCGGTCTTGCCAACCATCCAGAAATACCGCAGGTGTTTGCAGTTGAGTGTGGGCATGAGCTTCCTTGTCAACGGCGTGCCAGCGCATGCCAGCGTCGCAATTTGGAAATTGACACATCCAAAATTTCGATGTGTAAGACCATTTTATTCGACTTGCTAGATGTGTCTGCGCGTCCTAGTATCAGTCACGGCTTGGGTATGTGTGCTTTCAATAAGGAGAAGTTCATCATGAAAAAGGTATTGCTCCCGATCGATGGTTCGGCATGTGCGCTGCGCGGCGTTGCCCTGGTTATTTCCAAGCGCTCCCACTACGCCAGACCGGATGACCTCGATATCCACCTGGTCAATGTTCAGGCGCCTTTTCCGCACGATGTGAGCCGGTTTTCCAGTCATGAGCAGATGCTGGAATTTCACCGTGAAGAGAGTCAGAAACTGATGCGGGATGCCTGTGCGCTGCTGGACGCCGCGGGTGCCAAGTACACATGTCACTGCGAAGTTGGCAAGGTGGCCGAAACGATTATTGCTCTGGCCGATTCCCTGCAAAGCGAGCAAATCGTCATGGGCACGCACGGGCGCGGGGCGTTGTCTGAACTGTTGATGGGTTCCATTACCCTGAAGGTCGTTCATCTGTCGAAGATCCCCGTTCTGCTGGTGAAGTAGTGGCCCTCACGTTCCCGGGAGTCTGATATGCATGACAAGCAAGCCCACGGCAAACCGATCGAAGAACTGCTGAGCGACTTGGAGACGCACCTTGAGCGCGGCTTGACCCGCGCGCAAGCACAAGAGCGGTTGATAAAGTATGGCGCCAACGAACTGACCGAGCGAGCGCGACCGGGCTTTCTGAGTTTGCTGTGGGACCAGTTCAAGAATTTTCTGGTGATTATCCTGATCATTGCCGCCGTGGTGTCACTGGCGCTTGGTGAGTACGTCGACTCGGTCGCCATTCTGTTTATCGTGCTGCTCAACGCCGTGGTGGGTGTGATTCAGGAGTCCAAGGCAGAGCAGGCGCTGGCGGCGCTGCAGAAGATGGCCGCGCCGCAGGCGCAGGTCATCCGCGACGGCCAGCAACTGACGATTCCCGGGCGCGAGATCGTGGCGGGCGACATCATCCTGCTGGAGGCCGGGAACTATGTGCCAGCGGATTTGCGCCTGGTCGAGAGCGTCAATCTGAAGATCGAAGAGGCGTCTCTGACGGGTGAGTCGCAGCCGGTCGAGAAGCACGCCGGTGTGGTGCTGGACAAGGAAATACCACTTGGCGATCGCAAGAACACCGCCTTCATGGGGACGCTGATCACCTATGGACGCGGCAAAGGCATCGTGACCGGAACCGGCATGAATACCCAGATCGGTTTGATCGCTGAAATGATCCAGTCCTTTGAGGCCGAAGACACACCACTGCAGAAGAAACTTGAGCACCTGGGCAAGGTTCTTGGCACAGCGTGTCTGCTCATCTGCGCACTGGTTTTCATCTATGGTCTGTTTCGCGACACGAACCTTGGGAGCGCCCTCAACGGCGGCTTTCTTGACTATTTGAAGACCGAGAAGAAGGACATCGTCAATCTGTTCATGACGGCGGTCAGTCTGGC
>JBAXOA010000286.1:0-2041 GCA_037133495.1 Mariniphaga sp.
GGGCATCCTTTATGATACTCTTTGTGAATATGCTCTAAATGGAAACCTTCCTGATAATATCCCTTCTACTGTGCGCCTAGCCTTTAATTTTATCAGCCCTGTTATCGACTGGGACTATGCTAAGTTTCAGGATACAGTAATAAGAAATCAAGAGAACGGAAGGAAGGGAGGAAGACCAGTAAAGAACCCACCCGAACCCAAAAAACCCAGTGGGTTATCTGGGTTATCAGAAGAACCCAAGGAAACCCACGGAAACCCACTCGAACCCAAAAAACCCGATTCTGATTCTGATTCTGTATCTGATTCTGATAATAAGAAAAGAAGAAAGAAGAAAACTAAAGTTTTCACTCCTCCCTCTCTTGAAGAGTTTAAAAATTACTTCTTTGAAAATGAGTATCCTGTCGAATTAGCAGAAAGGGCATTTAAAGGCTATGAGCAAAACAATTGGTGCAAAGCCAATGATAAACCTATCACAAACTGGAAATCTACATGCATTAACGGCTGGTTTAAGCCAGAGAATAAACACACAGCCGGGAATCAGCAGATTAATGGTTACCAATCACAAACCGAAAAAGCCCTTTAAACATGAAAAATACATTTGATAAAATACCGCCACAGGCGATCGAGGAAGAACAGGCAGTGCTTGGCGCTTTAATGCTGGAGCAATCAGCTTTTTCAAAAGTCAGCAGTATTCTTACAGTAGATACTTTCTATGAACCAAGGCACCAAGTAATATACAGGGCCATACTGGGTGTTGTATCTGCCGGTAAACCGGTTGATTTGCTTATTGTCACCCGTGAGTTAAAAGACCAAAATGAATTGGAAAACATCGGTGGTGCATGGTACATAACACAGCTTGCAGGAAAAGTTTCAGCAGCCGCACACATTGAACAGCATGCAGCGATCATAGCCCAGACCTATATTGCCCGTAGAGTGATCACAATCACTTCTGAAAGAGGGTCCCAGGCTTACGATACGAGTATTGACGTGGCAGATATATTGTCAGGACTTCAAAATGACTTATTGAGCCTGGTGCAGATTGGACACGGGAATGAAACAACTATCGCTGACGGTTTGGTGGAGATTCAAAACAGAATCGCCTTCAACCAGAAGAAAACCGGATTGTCTGGACTCGGGACCGGCCTGGCCAAATTAGACAAAAAAACCGGAGGCCTGCAGAAAACAGACCTTGTAATCATTGCCGGGGACAGCTCACAGGGCAAAACGTCGCTTGCTCTTACCATCCTGAAAAATGCAGTAATGACCGGCGGTGCACGGTGTGCAGTTTACTCACTTGAAATGTCCTCCGCTCAACTTATTGCCAGGATTCTTTCTACTGAAACCGGAATACCTTCAAACGAAATACTTGGTACGTGCCTGACTTACGAAGAAGCTGAGAAGATCGAGCGCTCCACAGTTAAATTATCCTCCCTTCCGGTTTATTTCGATGAAGGGTCTAACTCAACTATAGATCAGATCTGCTCTTCGATCAGGCGCCTTGTAATCAAAAAGAAAATCAACCTGGTAATCGTGGACTTTTTACAGCTGGTGGCCTCAGATAAGAGGAACAGAACAGAAGAGGGCCAGATAGCTGAAGTAGCCAGAAGGCTAAAGAATATAGCCAAAGAGTTAAGTATAACCGTTATAGCCTTATCGCAATTCAGCCGGGACGCTTCAAACCCACGTCCGGCTGTCACCCGGCTACGCGGAAGCGGTCAAATTGTTGAAAGTGCCGACCTGGTGCTGCTGATATGGAGGCCAGAGGTTTATAAGATTCAAGTATTTTCAGATCCATTCTCAGGAACTCCTTCCGCCGGATTGGCAGAATGCATTATAGCAAAAGGTCGGAATGTTGGTACAGGAACCTTCTTATTACGGTTTAACCCCGAAACGACAGGATTCTATGATTACGATCCGAAATACATCCCTGGAGATTACAACCCAAACAAAACCACACAACCCTCTGAGAAAAACATAGATAATGAACCGTTTGTAAATACCGGGTGAAAATTGCACAGGTCCACCGGTTAAAAAGTGAACA
>JBAXOA010000287.1:0-2016 GCA_037133495.1 Mariniphaga sp.
CGGTATCAGTCTCGATCAGGTTTCCCGCGACACCAACATCTCGCGCCATTTCATCGTGGCCCTTGAGGAAGACAAACACGAGGTTTTCCCTGCCGAGCCCTACGTCATTGGCTTTTTGCGGAACTACAGCGAGCACTTGGGCCTCAACACCGAAGAAATCATTGCCAAGTACCGCACGGTCAAGATTCAGGAACAGCCGGCTCCGATGGAAGAGCTGATCCGCAAGCCCAGCCCGTGGCCTTCGCGCGTCCTTTTGGGCGGTGGAGTCCTGCTTGTTCTGTCCGCCATCGTTGTGTTTGTGGTTCCGCCCGCCTTCGAGTTCGTCGCGGGCCTTCCCAAGGCCTTGGCTTCCGCCTCGGCCCCCAAAGAACCTCGCAATTTCACCCTGACCGCCGACAAAAAAGCTTTGACCCAGCGGCTTTACACGGGTGACACCGTGGCCCTCGAAGACCAGGGACAGTCGTTCACGTTCACCCTCAAGGCCATTGGTGACGAGACGATACTTTCGGGAGCTCCCGGCGACTACAAGCTTCACCTGGGCGACGAGTTGTTCCTCGACCTGAACAGCGACAACGTCAACGATTTGCGCCTTTTCCTCAAGGACGTCGTGCCCGCCGAGCCCAACCGAGGCGCGGAGTTTGCCTTTGAGCGGTTGGTGGCCACGGCTTCCACCCTGGCCTCGGCGCCGACCAATTTGGGCGACGAAGTCAAACCCGGCATGGCCGCCGCCGGCACGGTTTCGGGAGCCAGCGTGGAGCAAAAGCCCATCGTGATCCTGACCGACGTGACCCCCAAGCCGTTCACCGTCGACGTGACCTTCCGGGGCTACGCGCTGTTCCGCTACGTCACCGACGACAACCTTCGCGAAGAGGCCTACTTCCACAAGGGCGATACCGTGCGCATCGACGCCAGCCGCAAGATCAAGATCTGGGTGAGCAACGCCGGGGCCTTCGCCGGCAAGGTCAACGCCACCACCGACTTCGAGATCGGCCGCAGCGGCGAAGTCGTCGCCCGCACCATCGAGTGGGGCAAAGACGACACCGGCAAGAGTCTCCTCGTCGCCAATCCGCTGAACTGATCAGGCCGTCATGAACGACCTGGAGTTGCTCAACGAGCGCCAGCGGGAAGCCGTTGTTCACGGCAAGGCTCCGCTGCTGATTCTGGCTGGTGCGGGCTCGGGCAAAACCCGCGTGGTGACCCTGCGCATCGCCTGGCTTATCCGCGAAATGCAGTTTGCCCCCGACAGCATTTTGGCCGTTACGTTTACCAACAAAGCCGCCCGTGAGATGCACGAGCGTGTGAGCAAACTGCTCGGCGCCGAAGGCAACGCGGGCGACCGCTCGCCCATGGTCAAAACGTTTCACAGTTTTTGCGCTTGGTTGCTGCGCCGCAACGCCGCGCTGGCGGGCCTCGACCCTTACTTCAGCATCTACGACGATGACGACGCGCTTTCGCTGGTCAAGTCCATCCTGCCTGCCAAGATCCCTCCGGCCGAGGCGCGGCAGTTTGCCCACTGGATCAGCCGCTGCAAAGACGACAACCTGACGCCCGAACAGGACTTGGTCCGCGTCAGCGCTCACCCCGACCTCCCCGAGGTGTTCCGGCTGTACGAGGAAAAGCTGACCGCCAGCGGGAACGTGGACTTTGGCGGCCTCATCCAGAAGAGCGTTCAGTTGCTGCGGAACAATCCAGCCTTTCAGGGCCGCATCCGGCAGAAGTTCCAGGTGGTGCTCGTCGATGAGTACCAGGACTGCAACGGCGCCCAGTTTGAACTGCTGAAGGAACTTGCGGGGGCCGAAACCTGGCTGGGGGTGGTGGGCGACGACGACCAGTCCATTTATCGCTGTCGGGGTGCTGACGTGGGGCACATTCTGGACTTCCAGGACCGGTTCCCGGGGACCACCGTGATTCGGCTGGAGCAGAATTACCGTTCCACAGGGCACATTTTGGCCGTGGCGAGCCAAGTGGTGGCCAAGAATCAGGGGCGTCTGGGCAAGACTTTGTGGACGCAGAACC
>JBAXOA010000288.1:0-2012 GCA_037133495.1 Mariniphaga sp.
GGCTACCTGGTTACGGGTTACAAAGGGTGCACAGAGTTACACAGGGTTTTAAAGGAGTTACGGGTTACGAAGGGTAAATCCGTAATTGACCATTCGTAATTGACCATTCGTAATTCGTAATTATTTCCCCATTGAACATTGATAATTGATCCACTGATAATTTTCTCGTAATTCATAATTCGTAATTCAATGTCGTTTAGTTAAGCCCGAAGGGCTGCTCCGTCAGCTGACGGATCAATAACCGCCGGTGTAACCGGTGGTAAAAACGACTAAAAACACAAGAGCCCTGCAAGGGTTCAACCCCTAACGGGGCTGAGTTTGTGGCCTTAGTTTTATTCCGTGAGTTTCACTCACGGTTATTGATCCGTCGGCTGACGGAGCCCCTTTCAGGGATAAAAATATTGACGTCAGCTTAACTAAACGATATTAATTCGTAATTCGTAATTATTTTTTCGTAATTATTTTAGTGTATTTTGTTTGTTATAAATGACATTTTTAATTATATTTGCATATATGTCATTTATAAATATACAATGAGGGAGTACATTATTCGAGAGATATATAAAAAAAGTATTGACCGCTACATTGGCAAGGAGATTATTAAGGTTCTGATCGGACAGCGTAGAGTTGGCAAAAGCTACCTTTTATTTCAAATCATGGATAGTATCAAAATGCAATTTCCTACGCCTAATATCATCTACATAAATCTGGAAACCAACGAATTCGAAAAAATAAACACTTCAGATTTTCTTTACAATTACATAAAATCACTTTCAAAATCCGGAGAATTGAATTTCGTGATGCTGGATGAAATACAAATGGTTCCAGGATTTGAAAAAGCATTGAGAAGCCTTCTTGCTGAGGGCGGCTATGATATCTATTGTACAGGAAGCAATGCACACATTCTTTCGGGAGAACTTGGAACCTATCTGGGTGGCAGATACATTGAGATCCCGGTCCAGGCATTGAACTATGGTGAATTTTTAATCTTTCATAAACTTGAAAACAGTTCAGATAGTTTGAACAAATATTTGAAATATGGCGGACTTCCCTATTTAATTCACTTAGACCTGACCGATGAAACTGTTTTTGATTACCTCAAAAACATAAGCCAATCAATCCTGTTTCGGGATGTTGTTTCGCGGTTTGAGGTTCGAAATGTTGAATTCCTGGTCAGGCTGATTAAATATTTGGCGAACGAAACAGGAAACCTTATTACGGCAAGAGGGATAGGTAATTTTCTGAAATCGCAAAACATCTCCATTTCCATTACTGCGATCCTTAATTATCTTAATTATCTCACCACTGCAATGTTGATATCAAATGTCAAACGATCGGATATCCAAGGAAAGAAAATATTCGAGATTGGGGAAAAATATTATTTCAACGATATTGGAATTAGAAATTCCATTGCAGGTTTCTCCCCTTTTGATTTGGGACAAATAATTGAAAATGCAGTATATCTGCATCTTAGATCTATTGGATATTCTGTGTTGATTGGGAAGCAAAATGAAAAAGAAATCGATTTTATTGGGGAACGTCAATCAGAGAAAATCTATATTCAGGTAGCATTAAGAATTACAGAAATTCAAACTATGCAAAGAGAATTTGGAAATCTGAAAGCCATAAAAGATAATTACCCAAAATACGTGATTACACTGGATGATTATTTAGGAACCAGTTATGAAGGCATTATTCATATCCCATTAAAAAATTTCTTATCCGAATTCGTATAGACCTTAGGGGAAAATAAACAGGAATGAAGAATTTGTTATTTTGTTATTCAATGATTAGGCTGTTAGGCTTTTAGACTATTAGGCTGTAGGCTTTTAGGACATTAGCACATTAGGCTTTTAGACTGCCAGGCTGTAGGCTTTTAGGACATTAGCACATTAGGCTTTTAGACTGCTAGGCTGTAGGCTTTTAGGACATTAGCACATTAGGCTTTTAGACTGCCAGGCTGTAGGCTTTTAGGACATTAGCACATTAGGCTTTTAGACTGCTAGGCTGTA
>JBAXOA010000289.1:0-2007 GCA_037133495.1 Mariniphaga sp.
ATGCCCAGGACGTTTCGGGGCTGCGCATTCTGGTCGTCGATGACAACGCGAGCGCGCGGGAGATTCTGCAGAGTATTTTGGGTTCGCTCAAGTTCGACGCCACAGCCGTGAGCTCCGGCGGCGAGGCCATCGGCGAACTCGAGCAGGCCCACCTGGAACACAAACCCTACGCTCTGGTGCTGATGGACTGGATGATGCCGGGCATGGACGGGGTCGAAACCATCAAGCGGATCCGGGCCGACATCCACCTGGCCAAGATCCCAGCCTTCGTCATGGTCACCGCGTACAGCCGCGAGGAGCTCATGGTCCGCGCCGACGGGGTGCAGATCGACGGCGTACTTGTCAAGCCCGTGAGCCCGTCGACGCTGCTCGACAGCATTCTGAATGCCCTCGGAAAAGACGTCGGCAAGCAGGCCCGCAAGCAGGAAAAGCTCGCCAACTACAAGGAGGCGGCAGAACGGGTCAGGGGCGCCCACCTGCTGCTGGTCGAGGACAATCTGGTGAACCAGGAACTGGCCACCGAGATTCTCCAGGACGCAGGACTGACCGTCGACGTGGCGAACAACGGCCTCGAAGCGGTCGAGATGGTCGCCAAGAAGGCCTACGACGGCGTGCTGATGGACTGCCAAATGCCAGTGATGGACGGCTTCGAGGCCACGCGCCAGATCCGCAAGGACGCCCGCTTCACCGAACTTCCCATCCTGGCCATGACGGCGAACGCCATGGCCGGCGACAAGGAAAAGTGCGTCGAGGCCGGCATGAACGACCACATCGCCAAGCCCATCGACGTGGCGCAGCTGTTCCTCACGCTCGCTTCCTGGGTGAAGATTCTGCCTGTTTCTGTCCAGCCCTCGCCCGCTGAGCCGGTGCAGGAAGTACCGGCACCGAGTGTGTCCATTGGGGGTCTGCCGGGCATCGAGGGGCTTGACCTCGAGGGAGCCATGGCTCGGGTCGGGGGCAGCGCCAAGTTGCTCCGAAAGCTGGTGGTGCGGTTCGTTGAGACGCAGGAATTAGTCATGGACCGCATCAAGGCGGCGATGGAGGCCAGCGACACCAACACCGCGATCCGCGAGGCTCACACGGTCAAGGGACTGGCAGGCAACATCGGGGCCGGCGAGTTGGCCAACGCTGCGGCCCTCGTCGAAGGGATGCTCAACCGGGGAGAGACGTCCGGTTTCGTCGAGGCGCTCAACGCGATGGAGGCGCAGTTGGCCTCGCAGCTGGTGAGCATCCGTGCGGCCCTTGGTCTCGAAGCGCCCGCCGCGACCGTGGTTGCCAACGACCCGCTGGGACACAGTGACCTCGCTCCCGAACTGCAGAAGCTGGCCCGGCTCTTGGCCGACAGCGATTCGGAAGCTTCCGACGTGGCCGAGGAACTCGAGGAACGCCTCAAGGCCCTCAACCTGGGATCTCTGGTCAAAGAACTCATGAAGGGGATCGCCGAGTTCGACTTTGACACCGCTCTCGACCGGTTGAAGGACATCGCGGCCAAACTGGGGACCACGCTTTGACCACCCGGCGCTGGTTGCTGGCGCTCGCCACGCTGTTTGTCGTGCTCGCCCTGGTTGTCTTTGGCTGGCTCGGTGCTGCGGTGGTTGAGCAAAGAAACTCCCAGCTCAACGAGGCCCTCAACGCCCAGAAGCTGCTGGTGGCTCCCATCGTCGAAAACGCCCGCATCTTCGCCGGCCTTTACTTCGCCGAGGTCCAGGACTCGCTCAACCAGGCTCCGGAGGCGCGATTCAGCGGTCAGGAGACCACCAAGGCGTGGGCCGACTGGTACGAGTACCGTTTCGAAACGCCCTCTCTCAGCGGGCAGGTGGTCGGACCGGGGACTTCGGGTTCCGACCCTGAGTTCGCCCGTTTCCGGAAGGTTGCTCACTGGTTGTTCGATCGCAATCAGAATTATCTGGGCAATTGGTGGTCCAGCCAGGTGGACCGCACGTACTTTATCGCCCGCGACGCCCGGCACGCCGTCTCGGTTCCGGCTTGGAACCTGAACGCGGCCGG
>JBAXOA010000290.1:0-2002 GCA_037133495.1 Mariniphaga sp.
TGTATTCATTTGGATACAAAATTACGCAATCTTTTCTATTCGTGAAAGGTTTAATTCAAAATTCTTCAGAATAATTGATGGCACCTAAAACATTATGCATGTGCTTTTTAAATTACGTAAGCTATTTTGATTGCACGAGATATTTGGAACGATTATAATAAATTAAAAAACAGACAATGCAGGTGGAATAAGGATAAGCGTAAAGGTTTTGGAAATAAATGTGTGGTTTTGCGGAGTTCAATGTCTGTTATAACTTGTTCAGGCAAGCGCGAAAGAAAAGTAACAAGAGAAATTACAGATAGAGGCTTTTGTTATGCTAAAGGGATTTTATTTTAATTATCGCATTAACTTTTAAGCATAAAATGAGATTTTTTATTCTATTTTTACCTGACTATAACTTACATCTTATGAAAATTTTCTCCCTTCTAATCATTTCATTGTTTTTTTGTGATTTAACTTCGCAATCACAGATCAGGAAAAATTACAGCGCTGTTAAACCGGCTGCTTCAGAAACTGAACTGATCCGGATTGCTGCAAATATAGCTCCGTCTGAACAGCAATTGCGGTGGCAGCAGCTGGAACTGACCGCATTCTTCCATTTTGGAATAAACACCTTTACCGACAGGGAATGGGGTGAAGGTACCGAAGATCCGAAACTGTTTAATCCTTCACAACTTGATGCCGGTCAGTGGATTAAGGCGTGTAAGGATGCCGGCTTTAAACAGGTGATCATAACCGCCAAACATCACGACGGGTTCTGCCTGTGGCCTACCAAATATACAGAGCACTCGGTAAAAAACAGCACCTGGAAGGATGGTAAAGGCGATGTGGTTAAAGAAGTGGCCGATGCCTGTCACCTGGCAGGAATCGGTTTTGGAGTCTATCTTTCTCCATGGGACAGAAATAATCCAAGTTATGGCGATTCTCCGAAATACAATGAGATTTTTTTGAATGAACTCACCGAACTGCTCACCAATTATGGGAAAGTCGATGAGGTGTGGTTTGATGGTGCTTGCGGTGAAGGTCCTAACGGTAAAAAACAAGTATATGACTGGCCGGCTTATTATCAACTTATTCGCAAACTGGCTCCTCAGGCATTGATCGCTATTGTCGGTCCCGATATCCGTTGGGTTGGAACAGAGAGTGGCTATGGACGCGAATCGGAGTGGAGTGTGCTTCCGTTGGGGGAAGCAGATCAGAAAAAAATCGAAGATGCATCACAATCAAATGTCAGCATTGCTCCAAATCTTGATTGTCAGACGCAGGACTTAGGCAGCCGGATGAAAATAAAAGATGCCAAAGGACTCATCTGGTATCCGGCTGAGACCGATGTCTCTATACGTCCGGGGTGGTTTTACCACACTTCGCAAGATGAAAAGGTGAAAACACCCGAAAAACTGCTGGATATTTATTTTAGCTCTGTTGGCTGCAACAGTGTTTTACTGTTGAATATTCCACCTGACCGGCGTGGATTGTTGCATGAAAATGACGTAAAAGCGATGAAAGGTCTTAGGACCCATCTTGATAAAATGTACGCTCTGAATTTTGTCTCCAATGCGAAAATAATTTCTGACGGGAAAAATGCAAAAGGGATTACAGATCATCAGATGACTACTTTCTGGACAACAAAGGGAGGCAAGGAATCGGGTACAATCGAGATAAGTCTTCCTCAGCCAGAAACGATTGATGTTTTATGCCTGCAGGAAAATATTACAATTGGTCAGCGAATTGAAAAATTCCGGCTCGAATACAAGAACGGCGAGCAGTGGGTGGAAGCAGGAAAAGGGACGACCGTTGGCTATAAACGGCTATTGAGATTTAATCCCGTAAAAGCCACAGAGTTCAGGTTGATCATCGAAGCGTCGCGCTTAAATCCAACAATCAGTGAACTTGGTTTATATAAATCACCTGTTGAACAAAGTAAGTTATGAAACACCCATGAATCTGCGCTTCGCAAACATGAACGAAGATAACACAGGTGTTCCATCAGGCAATTAAAAAA
>JBAXOA010000291.1:0-1989 GCA_037133495.1 Mariniphaga sp.
TGGGGCCCTGCCTTTGCTGAGTTAGAAAAAACTCATCGCATTGTGCAGGACCCTGACCTTTGGCAAAATCCCGAAGCGCTTAAAACACAGCTCGCAACTGCGACTGCTTTAGTCGTTCGAAATCGCACCCAAGTAACCGCCGAAATTTTGGCAGCGGCGCCCAACCTCAAAGTTATTGCGCGGGCGGGTGTAGGACTCGACAACATTGATTTAAAGTCCGCCAACGATTTAGGAATTGTTGTTGTTGCTGGCCTTGGTGCCAATGCGGTCAGCGTCGGCGAACTTACCGTTGGCCTAGCGCTCTCATTGCTTCGCAACATTCCAAACTCCGCTGCTGATACCAAAGCTGGTAACTGGAATCGCGCAGCTGGCCGCGAACTTTCGGGCCTGACCTGGTCGCTGCTTGGTTGCGGTGCAACTGGGTTGGCAACCGCGCGGTTATTAGCTGGCTTTAATATTAATTTTCTTGGCTTTGATCCCTTTGTTAAATCAGACGATGCTCGTCTCGTTGGTTTGAATATTCGCATGACCACGCTGGAAGAGGCGCTCAGCGCTGCCGACCTGGTCAGCATTCATATGCCTGCCACTCCTGAAACAACAAACCTTTTGAATTCTGCTCGGATCGCAACCATGAAACCTGGTGCGCTATTGGTAAATGTTGGCCGTGGTGAAGTTGTAAACGAAACCGATTTAATCACCGCGCTAAAGAGTGGCCAGATCGCGGCTGCCGCACTTGATGTCCGCGAAAGCGAGCCGCCAAAAACCGGCGAACTCGAAACTCTGCCCAATGTAATTTTGACCCCGCACATCGCCGGCATCACCAAAGAGAGCCAGGCAAAAATCACTGGCATCTTGGCCGACAATCTCGCTTTAGTTCTTTCTGGCCAACCCGCCTCGCATGCGGTAGCGCAACACAAAGTCCCACTTCGCTGATGGGAAAGATAACTGTTGGAGTTGGTGTTGCTCAGGCAACTTCGTTACTTCAGGCCGCTGGTTTATCTGCCGAGCGAGCCGCCATTAGCGCGCGCTGCATTGTTGCCAGCGATCGCTGGGGGATTGGCAGCCACGGTTTGATGCGCTTGCCGTTTTACCTTTCTCGTTTGCAAGCCGGCGGGATTAATCCAAAAGCCGAATTGAAACCCGTAACTGATCTTCCGAGCTTGGCGATCTTTGATGGCGAAAATGGCCTGGGCCATTGGCAATTGCAATCCGCCGCCGAGCTCGCTGCCGCTCGAGCAAAAGTAAATGGCATTGCTGCGGTTGGTGTTGGTCGTTCATCGCATTGTGGCGCACTCGGAATTTACACCGCTCCCATAACTGCCCAAGGCTTGGTAGCAATCGTCTTCAGCACCGGCCCAGCCGTCATGCCACCTTGGGGTGGAAATAAACCAGTTCTATCAACTTCGCCGCTGGCAGCAGGCATCCCAACCGATCCGCCGACGATTATTGATTTAGCGACCTCGGCTGTTGCCCGCGGAAAAATTGCCGCTAAGGCACAGTCCGGCGAAGCGCTAGAACCCGGTTGGGCCTTCACTGCTGAAGGTCAACCAACTACCGATGCCAAACTGGCTCTAAGCGGCATGCTCGCTCCGCTTGGCGGTGCCAAGGGTTATGCACTTGCAGTGCTTGTCGAGTCGCTTACTGGCGCCTTGATCGGACCCACTCTGGCCAAAGACATTCCCGATATGTTTGCTAGTTCTCAAGATGCGATGCCTCAGGAGATCGCGCACTTCGTAATTGCGATTAACGCTGACGCCCTTTCTGTCGATGGCAGTAGCGACCGGCTTGGCGAGTTCTCGAGCGCCGTTACAACTGCCGGCGGCCGGATGCCGGGCAGCAACCGCGTCGATCCAGAGCATTTAGTTTTAACCGATGAGATCAACGTGGCGGACAATGTGTTGGAACAGTTGCAAGGTTGGATGGATAGGCTTCACGTATGAAGAAGGTGCTAATTCCGCACCTGGCAATTATCGCCGCCGTTGTTTCACT
>JBAXOA010000292.1:0-1976 GCA_037133495.1 Mariniphaga sp.
TGGCTCAGGGGATTTATTCCAATCTGGCCATTATCACCCATTCGCCTTCGGAGTTTGTGGTCGATTTTGTCCGCGTTATGCCGGGTGTTCCTAAAGCCAGCGTAAAGTCACGGATTATTTTGACACCCGAACATGCCAAAAGGTTAATGATGGCACTTCAGGAAAATATCCTAAAGTATGAATCTTTACATGGTCCTATCCAAATTCAGGGAGGACAGGATAATGTAATGCCAATGTCGTTCAGCGGTCCAACAGGTCAGGCTTAACCATTTTCTTAAAATACAGATTGCAATTAAAGCTCTTCTCTCAAGGAAGGGCTTTTTTTTTGGTTATTATTTTTGATCATGCAGATCACATTAAGCCAAATTTATTATGCCACATTGTCATTTATTATTATCCCGAATTTTAATATCTCATTTACAACCGGATTGCTTTGATTAAAGTCACTAATCATAAAAGGATGTGGCTCTATCCTTAAATCAATTTTTCTGCGAAGCTTCATTAAATCAATTTGAGTATCAATAATATCTACCTCATTATTAACTATTATGGCTATATCAATATCGCTGTCATCACGATTAGTCCCTTTCGCAAAAGAGCCAAATAATATTGCGTGACTAATATTATATTTAGTGCTTATTAAATCAATATATACACCTGCTATCCTAAGAGCTTCTCTTTTATCCACGACTGTAATATTTTAATTTTTTCAATCCATTCAGTAGTAAATCCGAAGTTGCATTTTCTGTAAAATGCCTCTTTATAGCTGTCATAATCTTTCGACAACAATATGTCCTATAAATAACGACCAATGATAATCTTTTGATTTATATAGATGAATCATTGTAATTGAATCCTTACCAGAGGTATTCATCCAGTGATTATATGTTTTCTCTATATCAACATTATCAGCCATATTCAAAATTTACACACAAAGTTAATTATATCTTTGAATTTTTGAAAACAGTTGTCAGTTGATTTTTCAATAAAGTAGTTCCGATTATTTACATCCCCGGTTTGGGCAACTCAGATACTTTATTGGATTCGTTTTATGATCACATTGAATGAAGTCCCATATACAATTGATTGAACATACTTAGATTGGAACAATCCTGGGGCCAGCTGCTTTTGGTTTCGTGAAATAGGATAACGGCCTATTCTTTACATCGGCCACATCAGCTTACAATAACACCCCATATTGTGTAGTTCTGCTAAAGTGTCCATTTTCCCATATTTTAATTCAATTTATTTATGAACCTCTTTGTCTCCGCTGATTGCTTGTGCCTTGGAGTTTTTCACAATACTAATTTACAAAAAAGACTTGCTCGTATACCAGCACGACTGCCTTTTTCACTTTTTTTGTTCTAATTTCAATTGAAAAAACTACCATTATTCTCTATAATCATTCTAAATTATACTGATCAATATTCGCGGTCTGGTTTTCGAATGATTCGATTATTTGTTCTAATGTCTTGATACGATTGACTTCCAAAGGGGTTTGATGCCTGTTTTTCCCGATTGTGCCGCTTTTCATCTTAGATTCATTATATTGAGGTTTATCCGAGAGTTGGTCAGTAAGAATTGAAGTTTTATATTTGCCTTTCGAAAAATTCAAAATCACACAGAATAACTATGAAGGGTTTAAGAATTATTGTACTTGCCAAGCAGGTTCCCGATACGCGAAACGTTGGGAAAGATGCGATGAAAGCCGACGGAACTGTGAACCGGGCTGTCCTTCCTGCTATTTTTAATCCGGAAGATCTTAATGCTCTCGAGCTTGCACTCCGTGTAAAAGATGAGATTCCCGGCACCACAGTTACCATTTTAACCATGGGTCCCGGAAGGGCAGCTGAAATCATTCGTGAAGGTCTTTATCGCGGAGCTGATGGCGGTGTTTTACTCACCGACAGGGCTTTTGCCGGATCTGATACGCTGGCTACTTCTTACGCATTGTCTCAGGCCATTAAAGAGATGAA
>JBAXOA010000293.1:0-1964 GCA_037133495.1 Mariniphaga sp.
TTGCTGGGCCTGAGCTGTGGCGCCGATGGCGCGCCCGTGCTGCCCCCGGTTCTGGCCGGCGACATTGGTGGCGGAACCTACCCGGCTCTGTTGAATATTCTGCTGGCGCTGCGCCAGCGCGATGCCAGTGGCGAGGGTTGTTACATCGACATTGCAATGGCCGACAACCTGTTTCCGTTTGCCTACTGGGCACTGGCCGGCGGCTTTGCCGCGGGCGACTGGCCGGTGCGCGGTGGGGAACTCGTCACCGGCGGGTCGCCGCGTTACCGGATCTACCGCACGCTGGACCAGCGCTTTCTCGCGGTGGCCCCGATCGAGGAACGATTCTGGACCGTGTTTTGTGATGCGATCGGCTTGCCGATGGCGCAGCGCAACGACGCGCAGGATCCGCAGGCTGTCATCAAGGCGCTGACCGACATCATTGCCGCGCGCACGGCGGCGCAGTGGCAGCAATGCTTTGCCGGACTCGACGTCTGCGTCTCGGTTGTCGCCACGCTGCAAGAGGCAACAGTCGATCCGGCCTTTGTCGCCCGCAAGTTGTTTGACCGGCGCATCAGTGGGGGTGAAGTCAGTCTGCCCGCATTGCCGGTTGCCATCGTTGCGGGTTTGCGGCGACCCGAGACTGAACTCGGTTTCGCCGTTCTGGCGGGCGCCAACGCCCATGTTCCAAATTGGTCAGGAATCGCACATGAGTGAAAAGAAAAAAGGTGTGGTCATCACCGGCGCAGCGGGTGATCTGGGCCGCGCGCTGTGCAGCAGCTTCGCAGCCGATGGCTTCCATGTTTTCGCGGCCGATCTGACGCTGGCGCCCGAGGCTGCGGGCGTGCAGGCACTGCGTGTTGACGTGACCGATTACAAGGCGATGCAGGAACTGGCCGAACGGGCCGGGCGTGAAACGCAGCTGCAGGTCTGGATCAACGCGGCCGGGCTGTTTGTCGCGGGCCCGGTGGCAGCCGCGACCGAGGCCGACTGGGCGCGCATCATTGCCGTCAATCTGACCGGTACTTTTCACGGTTGCGCCGTCGCCATGCCGGTGCTCGCGGCTGCGGGCGGTGGCCGGATCGTCAATGTGGGTTCCATCTCGGGGCAGCTTGGCGGCGCTGGCGTTCACCCCGCCTATGGCGCCTCGAAGGCGGGGGTGCACGCCTTGACCAGAACCTATGCGGTGGAGGGAGCGCGCTATGGCGTGCTGTGCAATGCGGTGGCGCCAGGTTTGCTGGAAGCCGGCATGGTGCGCGAATTCAAGCAGGCGCAGCTGGACAAACTGGCACAGACGATTCCCTTGCGCCGACTCGGCGCCATGGATGATGTGACGCGCGTGATCCGCTTCCTGAGCAGCCCCGACAGCAGCTACATGACGGGCGCCATCGTTCCGGTCAATGGTGGCGCGCACATGCCTTCATGAGACAAGGTGACAAGATGAATTTTGATCCGGTTCTGTTGGCCCCGCGCATGCAGACCATGCGCGCACAAGGTTTGTGGCGCGATGAAACCATCGACCTCTATCTGCGGCGTGCCCTGACACGTTTTCCTGACAAGCAGGCCGTGATCGCCTATGGCATCGGTCTGGCAGACCCGATGCGCCTGAGTTACCGGGAACTCGATGCCCGCGTCGAGCGCATTGCGCGCGGACTGGCGGCTCTCGGTGTTGGGCACAAGGATGTTGTGACTTTCCAGCTGCCCAATTGCTGGGAGTTTGTTGCGCTGACACTGGCCTGTGCGCGCATTGGCGCGGTGGCCAATCCTGTGATGCCGATATTTCGCCAGCGCGAACTCAAGTTCATTCTGAACTTCGGCGAATCAAAAGTCTTCATCGTGCCCAAGACCTACCGGCGCTTTGCCTACGATGCCATGGCACGCGAGATGCGCCCGGAGTTGCCGCTGCTGCAGCATGTGATCGTGGTCGGCGGCGATGGCGACGACAGCTTTGAAGCATTGCTGATGGGCGCTGACAAGCCCGCCCT
>JBAXOA010000294.1:0-1959 GCA_037133495.1 Mariniphaga sp.
AGCATTTCATTATCTGCAAAAGCAACGAAAAAGGGAAGCGCAAGTATATCCCAAAGTAGTTCAATATCGGCAACCGGGAAAAAGACTGGAAAAGTATCATTCCAAATTAGTCAAAGTTCGGAAATTTTAGTAACAGGTGGCAGACCAAATGAAAATAAAAGCGGAGTTGTTGCTATTACTCAAAATTCAGTTGTCAGTGTAACCGCTCGAAAGAATATTTCAAAGCAAATAGATATTTCGCAAAGTTCAACGATAAGCCTGGCAGGGCATAAAAATGCTTCTAAAATTATAGAGATTAGTCAAAGTAGCGAAATAAGCCTAAGCGTCATGAAGCACGCCTATGGAGTATTTGAAATAAGCCAGGGCAGTGAAGTCTTGGTTAAAATATTAAAAATATATAATACTGGCAATCCAGAGACGGAAATCATTGAATACAACTTAATTTTAAGCGTTGAAGAATATGAAATCAAAACAGAAGTAATCGAATATCCTTTATTGTTTGAAATATTGGAATATCCGATTGAACTTGAAAATATAGAATACGAAATAAAAACGGAGGTGGAAGGAATGGCATATATTGGGGCAACGGTTAAATTAAAAGCAACGTTCCCGGCAGACGCGGGAGATCTAAGCGGACTTACGGCTGTAAAGTGTATTATCACAAATGGATTGAAAGCCGTAGTCGAAACTATTGATAACCCGACGAAAACAGCAACTGGGCAATATGAGGCACTCTTTACCATCCCCGATGGCGGAGATTTAACGGTTGGATGGCAAGGCAATCTTGGATTAGGGGCGCCAATCCTTCTTACAAGGACTACATTAGAAGTAAAGTGGAGGGATTAGCAGATGGACCAATTAGCGCAATATTTTGAAAAGCTTATTAGCTGGGGCAAACTTGGAGCTGGTTTTTTCATCGGCGCCGTATCATGTTGGATGTTTCCTGACGATAGTTTTGTAGTAGCAGCTCAGGCGGTTATAATCGCCATGTTTCTTGACATCATAACCAAGTATGTTGCTCTCTCCAAGTCCCAAGGTGGATATTTCAATGCGGTTCGAACTTGCACCATAAGTTCCAATAGCTTTTGGAAAGGCACTTCAATAAAGATTTATGCCTACTGCGTGATTGGAATATTGATAGGTCTTGTTTACAGGGTTGTCCCACTACAACAGGCAGGGCTTACAATCGGTACTGCCATTTATTCGGTAATTCTATTAAGGGAATGTCAAAGCATCTTGGAAAACTTAATCGATGCTGGGGCGGATGTTGGATGGCTTAAAAAACTAATTAAGAAGAAGGAGAAGGAAATCCTGAAGGACGGTGACGACAATGAACCTACTTAAATTATATATTGTAAACAACGGGAAGATTGAAACATACGACCTTCCGATAACGGCAAGAATGCCATATAGCAAATATTTATCAGTCAAAGAATTTAGAGGCTCTTCAAAGAGTCTTATTTTATGGGCTGACATAAGAATGCTTCAGATGTTCGACCTTCTTCGGGGTGGTTACGGATCTCCAATAAATGTCGGCTACGGCTTTAAGCTCATGCGAGAAGGCGGCCATTGTAATTTGAGCCAGCATTACGCTGGGCTTGCCCTGGACTCAATGCAAGGAAGATCTAACGCAGAAAGAGCCAAGGTCAGAGCTATAGCAAAAGAGCAAGGGCATTGCCATTATATTGAGCCAGTCAGCTCATCGCCTACCTGGGTCCACACTGATGTGGGATTCGATAGGACGATTAGAAAAGGCTCTATATCGGTTTATACCTTTACTCTTCAGGACAGTCTTGATTACCTCGGCTATCCACTAATCACAGACGGGTCGTTTGGTCCAGTGACAGAAAAAGCCTTGATTGCCTATCAGAAGAAAAACAAGTTATCACCAAGCGGCATTGCTGATGGAGCGACATGGCTCAAGCTCGGCAATATGGTCGCTACTAAGAGAGGATAAAT
>JBAXOA010000295.1:0-1951 GCA_037133495.1 Mariniphaga sp.
TGAAATTTTTGATATTGACAGGCCCGATACTTATTTTCTTGACATATAATCAAACTGGAATGACAAAACTTAAAGAATTAACCGTCGTAGGTACCCGTCCCGAAATCATCCGTTTGTCCGCAGTCATTAAAAGGCTCGACGAATCAGCTGCCATAGATCATATTCTTGTCCATACCGGCCAAAACTACGATTACGAACTCAACGAGGTTTTCTTTAGTGATCTGGGACTGCGTAAGCCCGACCATTTCCTCAATGCCGCCGGAAGCAATGCTACCACTACAATCGGGCAGATTATCATCAACATTGATCCTGTACTTGAAAAAGAGCAACCTGATGCCTTCCTGGTTTTGGGGGACACCAATTCATGCCTTTGTGCCATTCCCGCAAAAAAACGGCACATCCCCATTTTTCACATGGAAGCCGGCAACCGCTGCTTCGACCAACGCGTGCCGGAGGAAACTAACCGACGTATTGTTGACCATATTTCCGACATCAACCTCACTTATTCCTCTATTGCAAGGGAGTATTTACTCAGGGAAGGATTGCCTGCCGATTGTGTCATCAAAACCGGCAGTCCTATGTACGAAGTGCTGACAGCAAATATGGATAAAATTGACAATTCGGATGTGTTAGCCAGGTTGGAGCTCGAAAAGGAGAAGTATTTTGTGGTTTCGGCTCACCGCGAAGAAAACATTAATTCGGGCAACTTTGATAAACTGGTAACCACACTCAACCGCATTGCCGAAACATTTCAATTACCCATCATTGTTTCCACCCATCCCCGTACGCGAAACAAGATCAATGAAAAAGGCATTCAATTTCATCCCCTTATCCAGCTAATGAAGCCCTTGGGTTTTAATGATTACAACCATTTGCAAAAGAACGCCATGGCAGTGCTTTCCGATAGCGGAACTATCAGCGAAGAATCATCGATTATGAATTTCCGTGCACTTAATATACGCGATGCCCACGAACGCCCCGAAGCCATGGAAGAAGCATCGGTAATGATGGTTGGCCTGAACCCTGACAGAATTATACAGGGATTGGAGCAACTCCTATATCAACAAACAGGAACCGGACGTAACTTTGGCGAAGTGGCTGATTATTCAAGGCCAAATGTGTCAGCTAAGGTAGTAAGGATTATCCTGAGTTATACGGATTTTGTGAAGCGGGTGGTGTGGGGTGAAGTATAGTGAATAACGAAAAGTGAATAGTGGTGTTCGACAAGTAGTTTAAGTACTAAAAGCAACTTCAAGTGAAAGAAAGTATCCTGAAGCAAAAAACATACGCCTTTGCCCTTAAGGTTATTAAAGTTTACAAGCAAATTATTGCCGAACACAAAGAATACATCCTCAGCAAACAATTTCTGAAATCAGGTACAGCCCCAGGTGCTTTAGTTCGCGAAGCCGAATACGGACAATCCAAACCCGACTTTATCTCAAAAATGAGCATCGCTTTAAAGGAAGCCAACGAGTGCGACTATTGGTCTAACTTGTTAAAAGACTCCGACTACATATCCCAGGAAACCTTTGACTATCTTCAAACCGACAACAAAGAAATCATCTACATGCTAATAAGCAGTGTTAAAACAGCAAAATCTTCCCTTTAGCACCCCATTTTTCACTCTTCACTTTTCACTTAATAGACTTCTCACTTTTCTCTTTTCACTTTTCACTTAAATAATGCTCTTCAACTCCATCCACTTCGCCCTCTTCTTCGTAGTGGTTACAACCCTCTACTTCCTCCTGCCGCATAAATACAGGTGGATGCTTTTAACGGGAAGCAGTTGTTATTTTTTAAAAAAGTGTATAACTTTGTATAACCAAATGAAGGAGATAATCTAATAGTACTACATTTAAGAACAAACTATAATACACCTTAATAATCTCAACCTGAAACTCACAAATATCATGACAACAATAAAAATATCTGTAAGGAATAAGCGGGATGC
>JBAXOA010000296.1:0-1948 GCA_037133495.1 Mariniphaga sp.
CTCGCTGACGGACCGCACCAGGTCACGGTGAAATTATGGGATGTCCACAACAACTCCACCGATGCCACCATCGATTTCATCGTTGTTTCGTCGGTGGAATTTGACTTCCGGCACCTCCTGAATTATCCAAATCCCATGAAGGACCACACAACCTTTGCCTGGGAAACCAACCAGGTCAACCAGCCCCTGAATGTTCAGATCAGGATATTTACGCTGAGCGGAAGCCCGGTGAAAACAATTGAGCAGACAATATATTCCCAGGGCTACAGGTCAGCGTCCATTCAATGGGACGGAACCCAGGACGACGGCAGGAAAATCAGTTCGGGCATGTACGTGTACCAGGTACAGCTGATGATCCTGGACGGCACTGTAAAGCAGCTGACGTCGAAGTTGGTGGTTCTGCGTTAAATAAGTACCTTTGCAAATCAATTGCCGATGGTCCTGAAAAAGATATTTATTTTCCTTTCATTGCTTGTGCCGCTGATGGTTTCCGGCAGTGTGCCCCATGCAGATTCATCGGTGCTTGCACGTGGGCAATGGTATAAGCTGGCAGTCACCAATACCGGAATCTACAGGATTAACTGGCAGGATCTGAATGCAATGGGCGTTGATCCATCGACACTGGAGGTTTCCAGAATCCGGATGTTCGGAAATGGTTCAGGAATGTTGCCGGAGGTCAATTCGTCTTTGAGAATCGATGATCTGCGCGAAATTGCAATCCTGGTCGAAGATGGCGGCGACGGCCACTTTGATGCGGGCGATTACATCCTTTTTTATGGAGAAGGCGCCGACAAGTGGAATTATGACAGGCTGACCCGGTTGTTCTCGCATCAGCGGAACATTTATTCCGATTCCACATATTATTATATGAACTTCAACCTGGCTGCCGGCAAACGTGTGCAGCCCGACCCTTCTGGTCCTGTCACACCGAACAATTTCTCCTCGGTTTACGACGATCATTTTTTGCACGAACTTGATCAGCAAAACCTGATCAGGTCGGGGCGGGAGATGTCGGCATCGAGGGTCAGGCCCAGCTCGGCGGCCTTGGCCTGCAGGGCCTCGTTGCTCCACTGGGGCACGGGGCGTAGCTGGGGCACGGGGGCCTGACTGACGGGAGCGGGCACCTCGCCGGGGATCAGGCCATGCGACACGAGGTCGTTGACGGCTTCCTCGGGCACTTCGAACTGGCCATCCTCGGCCTCGAAGACCTCTCCGCCCCAACTGACGCTGGTGTGGTTGCTGTTGGAATACATCTTTTGCATCGGGTTCTCCAGAGCAAAGCCCAGGGGCCCCGAAGGGCCCCCAGGCGGGTTGGGGTCAGCCGTTCGCGATGTTGTTGATGACGCCCATGGCGCCGGGGAGGTAGACCGCGAGGGTCTCCTCGACGTAGACGCCGCAGTCGCGGGAGCGGGTGACCTGGGGCCAGAAGGTCTGCTTGTATTCCTTCCGGATCTTCATCTCGGCGACATTCGGGACCTCGGCGCTCTGGTACTGAGCGGGGAGGTTCTCGCACCAGCCCAGCAGGGTGCCGGCAGGCACGTTGGGGTGGATGAGGATGGGGACCTTGTAGCCACCCCCCAGGGCGAAGGGGTTGTAGTAGGCCTCCACCACGCCGTTGCCGACGATGGCGTAGGGATCCTTGCCGCTGCCGCCGTCGAAGCGGAGCAGGGGGCCGGAAGCGCTGGACAGCACCTTGTTGGTGATGTTCTTCACCTCCTGGCTGTTGGCCAGGATCACAGTGGGGCCGCAGCGGAAGTTGTCCCACATGGACTGGAACATGGCGTCCAGCTCGTTGACGTTGCCACGGCCGCCAGCGGTCAGCGGGGTGCCGGTGCCGGCGGTGCCGGTCGCCAGGGTGTTCACGTAGGCGCCGGAGCCGCTCAGCAGGGCCGAGTAGAGCAGGCCGTCAAAGGCGGCGGAAGCGTTCAGGCTGCAGTCGGCGGTGACC
>JBAXOA010000297.1:0-1947 GCA_037133495.1 Mariniphaga sp.
ATTAAACCTTTCACGAATAGAAAAGATTGCGTAATTTTGTATCCAAATGAATACATTGAAAAGGCAAAAGAGATTTTAAAACGAATTAAAATAGTATAGAAATGGAAACTTCAAAATTTGATATAGCAGACTATTTAGATAGTAACGAAATGATTGCGGAATATCTTAATGCTGTTTTAGCAGAAGGAAATGATTCCGATGTAATTACAGCAATCGGACATATTGCAAAATCAATTGGTATGACAAAAATTGCTCAAGAAACTGGATTAAGCAGACCAAGTTTATACAAAGCTTTATCGGATGGATCTAAACCTCAGTTTGAGACAATTATGAAAGTATTAAGAGCAATAGGCGGACAAATACAAATAAATCCCATGACTGTATCAAGTTAATTTTCGGAAAATAACTCCATCCCGATATTCCGGTGATACCAATCCCCGGTAATGAGACTGTAAAATTAAATCTGTCTAAAAAAACAAATATCACCTTCTCCATACCTCATTTCCGCACACATGTGCGATTATTTCAAAACAATTCACATATTTTCAAAATTTTTCTTCCATTATATCAAGCGGAAGAATAATATTTTGCATCTCTAATGGCTATCAATGAGTCATTTAGCCACACTCCATCTCCATTACTCTCTCTTCTGAAATTTTCTGGCATACCTATTGCTGACTTGTCTACATTAGAGCTAATACGAAAGTCTTCTCATGGATTATCATGTTCAAATTAAAGGAGGGAGATGAATATTTTAGTGTTTAAACGCTGTAAAAAAATAATTTAAAATCTCTGCTGTTTTAACCTAATAAATATTGAGTTATTTTACTGTAAATCAGATATATAACTAAGTTTTGAACGAATTATTGTTATTAGTATGGCTGAAATAAACACAACCAGTTGACTTTTCTGATCAAATTTGGCAATGTTAAAAAAAATGCAAATAGAAATGTTATTGTTCTAAAAAACAATGAATGAAAAATAACGAAAAAACCAATCAGCAACTCCTTCGCCAAACTGCAGAGGAGCAACTGAAATTGCATGCAAACAAGGCAGTAGATACCTTCACAACAGAAGCTGACAATCTCAAACTGATCCATGAACTTCAGGTTCATCAGATAGAGCTTGAAATGCTGAATGAAGAACTCGTACAGTCAAAGCTTGCATTGCAAAAAAAACAGGAGGATTACCGCCAACTTGCCGAAAGTTCTACAACGCTTGTTTATCGTTTACTATTAAAGCCTGAACTAAAATTCGATTATGTAAGCCCTTCAGCAACGGCTATTACAGGATATTCACCCGAAGATCATTACAACGATCCGCAACTGGGATTCAAGCTGGTTCATCCCGATGATAGGATATTGCTCGAAAATACGACCAGATACAGCAAAGGAGAACCCCTTGAGTTGCGATGGATACGAAAAGATGGTCTGATAATCTGGACTGAACAACGTAATGTTTTACTCTTTGATGATAACAACGAACCTTATGCCATCGAAGGAAATGCCGGGGATATTACCGATCGCAAAAATATAGAACTGGGGCTTCGTAAAGAAGCTGAACGGAATACGTTTCTGCTGGGTTTATTTGCAGATGCTCCGGCTCTTACCGATAAAGAACTTTACGACCAGGCGCTGGATATAGCCGTAAAAATCACCGACAGTAAAATTGGCTTCTTTCACCAGGTAAGCGACAACCAGCAGGAAGTCATCCTCACTACTTGGAATGATGAAGCAAAGAAAAGCTGTACCACTGTTCATGATAACCATTATTCCATTGAAACGGCGGGAAACTGGGCCGATTGTATAAGACAAAAGAAAGCGCTCGTTTACAACGACTATCCCGTATCGCCCAATAGAAAAGGGTTGCCCCAAGGTCATGCCCCTGTCGGCAGGTTCATGAGTATTCCTGTAGTACATGAAGAAAAAGTCCGGTTTATTTTTGGCG
>JBAXOA010000298.1:0-1944 GCA_037133495.1 Mariniphaga sp.
CGCTTCGCAAACACGAATGAAGATGACTCAGGTGTTCCATCAGGCAATTAAAAAATAAATTATCTTCTGATGAAAAAAATAAAAAACGACGGATCATTCTTTGTCAATCCTTATCTGGGTGGAGTAATCCTGGGAACAGTTCTTTTACTCGCGTTTTACATTTCGGGCCGCGGGCTTGGAGCCAGCGGAGCAGTAAAAAACTCCGTTGCAGCCACCGTTAATGCAATTGCGCCTGAACATGTTGCAAAATCTGCCTATTATAGTCAGTTTGCAGGAGGCGATCATCAACCAATGAGCAATTGGCTTGTTTTTGAGGTACTTGGAGTACTTTCAGGTGCATTTCTTTCGGGAATTATTTTTAACCGGCTGAAATTTAAAGTGGAACATTCTCCCAAAATAACCTCCCGTCGCAGACTTATTTTCGCCCTTTCGGGTGGACTGATTTTCGGCTTTGGCTCACAACTTGCCCGGGGATGTACGAGCGGCGCAGCCCTTAGCGGGATGGCCGTTTTATCGTATGGAGGTTATATAACCATGATCGCGATCTTCGGAACAGCTTTTGTGGCCGCATGGATCTTACGTAAAAACTGGATTTAATCCTATTAACCTTTTAATTATGATCGGATCTATCATCTCATCAGGATTGGTCTCCCCGGCATGGGACAACTTATTTGCTGTATTACTCGGCATGGGTTTTGGATTTGCACTCGAATCGTCGGGGTTTTCCTCTTCCCGCAAGATAATCGGCACTTTTTTCGGCTATGATTTTGTAGTCGTTAAAGTATTCTTTACTGCTGCCATTGTTGCCTCATTGGGGTTACTCTACTTCAGTTACCTTGGTCTGGTAGATTTTTCAACGCTATACATTCAGCCCACCTTTCTCGCCTCAGCCATTGTGGGAGGAATTATCATGGGAATTGGTTTTGCAATGGGCGGCTTTTGCCCTGGTACCAGTCTGTGCGCAACAGCAATCGGGCGAATTGACGGTCTTGTTTTCTTCGGAGGAATGTTTATCGGCGTATTTCTATTTTCCGAATCATTCCCATTATTGGAAAAGATGTATTACAGTGGTTCGCAAGGACCCAAAATGATCAATACGGTCTTTGGAATTTCACCCGAACTGTTTACTTTTCTGCTCGTACTGGCAGCTATCGGGATGTTTATCGGAGCATCGTGGGTTGAAAAGAAAGTAAAAAAGACAGAATATTAAACACCACGAATAATGGAACGAAAATATACGATCCTTTCTGTTTTTTTGGTTGTGCTGGCCTTCGGACTGGTTATACTACCTAAGAAAAATATTCTAAAGGAAACAGATCCTAAACTTCTGCTGTCGGCTGTGACCGAAAAATCACGCTATCTGACAGTTGATCAGGTCACGCACCGGATTATTGAAAACGACCCGTCTTTAATGCTTATCGACCTCCGAACAACCGACGAATTCAAGACTTTTGCATTGCCGGGTTCCTTAAATATTCATCCGGACTCCCTTTTGAGCGCAACGAACCTCGATCTCTTTAACCAGCCTGGAAAAGATAAAGTCTTGTATGCCAATGCAGACCTGACTTCAGAGAAGGCATGGCTGCTTTGTTCGCGCTTTTCATTGAACCGCATCTATATCATGAAAGGGGGCATGAACGAATGGTTCAACACGATCGTCAAGGAAAAGCCGGTTGCAGTAACTCTTTCAACTGCTGACCTTGATTTGTTAAGTTTCAGAAAAGCAGCCCGGCAGTTTTTCATCGGTTCAGGTGTTGCGACAAGTGCTGAAGTAAATATAGCAACAAAAGAAAAAATTGAAGTTATCCGGAAAGCACCAAAGGCGGCATCAGGAGGAGGTTGCTAAACCATCTGCAAATGAAACACCCATGAATCTGCGCTTCGCAAAAACGAATGAAGATAACACAGGTGTTCCATCAGGCAATTTAAAAACAAATTATCTTC
>JBAXOA010000299.1:0-1941 GCA_037133495.1 Mariniphaga sp.
CTGATCAACACCAAGGTGGGGCGATTATGTGGGCGATGGGGATGTTGATCGATACTATTTGGATCGTGCTGGCTGCCAAGGATTGGTTTGCCAACGAAAAACTAATAGCGGAAGCGGATGATGAACTCGCAGCAGATGCCTGAACCAGAACTCGAGCCAAAGCGCCGCTGGATTCTTTGGGGGTTGCCGCTTTGCGGTCTCATGGGAGTTTTGGAGTTTAATCGAGCCCTCGGTGGTAATCACCTAAGTTGGGTTTACGTAATGGAATGGCCCTTCTTTGGAGTTTTTATCTATTACATGTACTGGAAGCTCACTCAACCGCAGGAACCTTTTGACGACTCTGACGATCCGCCTCGAGAGGTTGACTAACGCAACTCAAACTAAACTAGCCTCCTTATGTTGCCTCTCTTATCTCTCTTCACCCAGGACCTCTTTTGGTTTCTTACTGCCGTAATCTTGATAGCAACAGTTCTTTTCTGGCACAAATTTGCTACCCGCAATTGGAAGAACATCACCGCACGACTCTCTTTAATTCTTGCTATTCAGTGTTTTGCGTTGGCATCAGTGGGGATAACGATTAACCGCTCCGGAGAGTTCTATAGCTCGTGGTCAGATCTCCTGGGCGCACAAGGCCAATATCAAAAGATCGCAATCAGTCCTGCAAATCTCTCGCAAATTAGTTTGCAAGATTTGGTCTCTGCCACTCATACCAAAGGTGGAAGTCTTATCTTCCGTAAAGTTATAAAAGGCACGAAATCGGGTATTTCCAACGTCGTTTATGTGGTGGCCTCATCCAAGATCGCTAGAGAACTTACGAGTCCGAGCCACTCAATTGGGAGTAACTATCAAGTCGTAGAACTATTTCCGGGAACACCAGGTGTCCCACAAACCTGGATCGGCACACTTGATGGAATTGCAACCATGGAGAACCTAGAGCAGGCGGGGAAGATTCCACCCACTCTCGCGGTTATCCCTGCAATTAATGTCGAACCTGGGCAAGACACCGAGTGCATGAATTTTGTGGGTGGAGCTCAAGTGGAAACCTGGATTACCAGAGACATGAAGAGTTTTATGCAGACATTTATGGGAATTGATAATCGGCTCTGGTCTTCTTTTGGTTACTCGACAGGCGGTTGGTGCGCTGCAGAAGTAGCCGTGTTGCATCAAGAACAATACTCGCAAGGCGTTTCACTTGCGGGTTATTTCAATCCAATTCTCTCTCGAGGCCTTTCAAAGAGAGAGAAGAACTATCTCGCAAGTAAATATGATCTAGTTAAATATTTAAAGCGGCATACCGTGAACACGAAGATCATGGTGATCGCCTCTGTTAAAGACCGTTTTGCCAATAGTTCTGCTCAGAAATTTATGCAAGGGGCAAATGCTTTAATTCCCATCAAATATATTCCCATTCCAATTGGTGGCCACAACATTAAAGTCTGGAAACCATTTGTTGCCACTGGATTCTTGTGGATTGCGGGCGCGAACGAAATTTCTACGCCAGTTGTAAGTCCGCCACCTAGTGCGAGCGGAAGCCCGAAATAAATTTCTCGGCGCGCAAAGCTGCCCAACCAACTTTTGGCAGGTCTGAAGCTCGCGGATAGAGCACATAACGTGTCTCCCAGCCCGGTTGGAACTTGGCGTTAAAACGGTAAAGAGATTCCACTTGGAAAAAGTTTGAAGAGAAGCGAATCAAGTTGCGCATGCCGCGGGTGATTGGACCCGCGCTAATTTTGTCCGCACGCTCAAAGAGCGAACGGAATGCTGCGAAATTAAGCGAAACGTAGGCCAAGTTATTGGTGCGCGCATATTCCACGGTTTCGACGATCATCAATTCGTTAACGCCGGCGTCGGTGCCGCGCTCGCGTTGCATGCGATCTAGGGATAGCGCATTTGTAGTCCAAGGCACGTAATAAAGCAGTCCCTTAATCTCACCTTCGAGTC
>JBAXOA010000300.1:0-1923 GCA_037133495.1 Mariniphaga sp.
TAATCGTGTCAGGAACAAAGGCCTGGTTTGGGTTGAACACTCCTTGCTCGCGGATAAGACAGGGGATGCCATTGGGCTTGGTGGTATCGGGGTCAAGGTTGAGCATTGCGATGCGGTAACGAACCATCTGCTGGGGAATGATGAACACCACCCCTGCACCGACCCTTCTCCGGACCGGAGCGAGCACCGCTGGGTCACCCCTTCCCGTCACCTGAGTGGCCAAACTTGGCGTGATGATGGTGGTTAAAGCGACGACACTCCCAGTTGCCGTGGCCGTGAGGATGGTCATGGCTTGATGGCTCAGGTTGTCCTTGATAAGGAAACTCATGCCTGGTTTTACAGAAGCCGCGTAGGAGGCATCCTTACAGTCAATGGTGTAGCTGTTGTCCGTACCTGCCGTCAGGCTCGCACCGGTCAACATTTTTTCGCTGGCGGTAGACCCACTCTGGGTGCCGCCACTGATGCTGCCCCCGCCAGTGACAAGTCTGCCTTCAAAGCCCAGGGGTTGGTCGAAGGCCAAGTAGAGCTCATCCGTCCTCGCGGGGTCGTCGGCACCTGCATTGGTGACTAGGACATTAGGAATAATATAGAAGCTCGGATTGGTGGTACCGGAAGCAAGCGGCGAAGTGACGTCCACCAGGGACATGCCCGCTGTGTTCAGATCATCATAGGGAAGGTCCATGGCCATCCGGTTGCGGCGGACACTTGATAGCTTTTCTCCGGAAGTTGAAAAGGACGTAAGGCTGGCTTGGAATACCTTCGCCATTCCGGACATGAGCACCCCGGTGAACACCAAGGCCACCAGGAGTTCCACCAGGGAAAAGCCATCTCTGTGATGGAAGGTGCGCCGCCTAGCCATGGAGAATTCTCCGGGTAATGGTAGCCGTGCGATTGATGGGCTGACTCGTCGTTTGGTTGTAACCATCCATGAATTTGACACTGATTGTCACATCAGATAAGCCAATGCCTGCCACGACAGTCTGGGTCATGGTTAGCTGAAATTGGGGAGAGACCACACCAGCAGGAGGACCGGCGGGAATGACATTACCGGGGGCGGGATCGATGTTGAAAAACTTATCAACGCTGGCCAGGTTGTAGTAATGAAGTCCCGTCAAGGACGTGGGAGTGACGTAGCCCGTTCCAACACTTGCGTTGCTGTAAGTAAGGCGACCTTCCAGTTCCATCTGATCCATCATCTGTTCTGCCAATTGGACCGCAAAGGAGAGGTTCTTGCTTCCCCCTGTGGCCCGCAATGACATGGTCTGGAGCATGGCGAGGCCGAGGATGCCAATGGCCAGAATGAAGGCGGACATCAGCATCTCGATCATGCTGAAGCCAGCTTCAGCGGATTTGGGTTGTTTCAACGGGGTAGCTCGCATCACATTTTTCTCCAAATTCCGTCGCCGTCACGGGTCCCAGAGTTATAGAACTTGTAGACGGTTCCCCCATTGGCCTGGATGACAATGGCACCCATGGGGCCCCCTGGAATCGGGACGCCATTGGTGATCCCAACCACCTTGATCCAACAGGTGGTTGTGAACCGCTTGTTCGTGCCGCTGATGCGAACGGTTCCCACTGACGTGCCGCCCTGGAACAGGTTCAGCGTATCGTCCAGAAGAATGCTGGATCCGGTGGCAGGGTGGAATCCGGTTCCGGCGGTATCGAAGGGGTGAACACTGTTGATGTCAGTCGTTGAGCCTTGGGCTGTAGCCCACCAACCTGTTTGGGCTGCGGTGACAACGCCCGCGTGGAGGTGTTCGCGCAGGATTCTGTCCGGCACACCACCCGTCGAGCCAAAGGCCAGCGTGAATCCCTCGTTACCAGCCGCGCCGGTGAAAGTCATGGTCATGACATTGGGAACGGCCCAGTCACCCGTGGTCGTGATGACGACATCTTGACCCGTGGCTACGGCGCGCTTGTGGG
>JBAXOA010000301.1:0-1908 GCA_037133495.1 Mariniphaga sp.
TTTGTAGTGGGTTTCGCCGTTTACGACAATCAATGCATTGATACGCTTAACGATTGCATTGTAGGCAGCATCTACCTGAATTCTTACCTGTTTCATTCGAAGCTGGGTTTTTTCCGATTCGTCGTCGATACGTTGATAAAATAGGTCGTTAAAATTGGTATTATCATGCTGCAGCGCAGTTAACCAGCCTTGGATGCCCAACAAGCCGATTTCGGTGGCATAAGTGCCTGTGAGGTCGGCTATCAGATTATTTATCGAGGAAGTTTCTTCCTGATAGTTGTCTTTGGCAATATTGCCGTATTTGTTCATTACTTCGCTTTGCAGTTTGGTGGCTGCATTGCTTACATTGGCATCGTAGTGATTGCAATCTGATTCAATACGGAGTGCCAGCCCGTGGAAGGTTCTGTCGCGGTGGTCATCCAAATCTGCAAGTAAATCACTTTTGCTGTTTTTGCTGATAAACTCAATCGCCTCTTTTTCGCTCAAAATGGCTGATTTGTACCCAACAAGCTCAGCTTCGATACCCAGTGCTACGGGATCGGCCGCATCGGCCAGCTTAACAACTCCGTCGTGTAAACTGTTGTGTTCCTCGTTGCGAAGATTGTTTGAATTAATTTTAATAATTTCCATAGGATTTTTTTTTAGAATTAAACAATATATTTATTGGTTCATATCTTTGAAAATTAATATCGGTTTTTATGAATTTGGATGCAAAAAGTGGTGAATGTCTGTCGCAAGGCTGCAAAAACCGTTCAGAAGGTTCTGAATGCCTCCCGTCGGTCGAAAAGTATCGTTCAGAAAGTTCTGAATGCTTGCCGTCGACCGAAAAGTACCGTTCAGAAGGTTCTGAATGTTTCCCGTCGACCGAAAAGTAACGTTCAGAAGGTTCTGAATGTTTCCCGTCGACCGAAATGTATCGTTCAGAAGGTTCTGAATGCTTGCCGACGACCGAATTGAGGTTTTCACCAAAATGCGGAGCATCATAACAAGCATTAATCATAAAATCACACTGAAATACAGTAGGTTGGAAACAGGCTTCCGGCAGGTTTGCAGTGGTATGACTTTGTGCGATTATCATACAGTGGACAGTTTTACGTTTTTTACTGTTAATCGAATAACAAAAGTATAAAATTAAAAAGCAAAGTGTTATAGTTTTTGGTGATTTTTTTTTATTTTTTTTTTATATCAGCAAAGTATCGGCGGAGTGAGTCTTAATTTGATGTTGGGGGAAGAATGTGGGTTGGTGGAGGAAAACTTGAATGGTAACGGCTGAGCATTTGCCTTAGTGCGGGTTTTAGAAGTACGTTAGCAGTTGATTATTCAATTTTAAATTTGTAAAAGTTTTCTGGACAGAAGTATCCAAATTGTTTTTCCGCATTTTTCAATACCGTATAAACTGTCCTCAATATTTTACTCTTTCCATCATATATTTCTTTGTCCGCATGATTCGAACCTAGATATATGAATGCCTTATCAAGATTTACTATAAGTTTTATAACTATTTCTACTTTTTCATTTTTGTCAACTAGGTTAAAGTATGATTTGTAAAGTGCTGCTCCTTGCTCATCTGACTCAATGTCGAAAAGGCTTCTTGTTTTTTGTATTTCAATTCCTTTTATTTTTACTTTTAAGTCCTCGATTAGTGAATCTTTAATTTTACTATCCCATGAGTCAAATATTAGTTTATTTACTTTCTCAGATTCTTCACTGTCATAATATTTATTGTCAGAGAGGAAATTGTTTAATTCTTTTAAAGTCTGCTGTGTCATAATCTTAAATTCAATTACTGCCAACTCATATATATGTAATAAAACTACACAAAGCCAGCCATATTTGGGTGGCTTTGCATATCTTTTTATATATTTATCTACAAAGATACAATTATTTTAATATCATGTATTTTATTTA
>JBAXOA010000302.1:0-1899 GCA_037133495.1 Mariniphaga sp.
ATTCCGCGATCTGGCGCCCTTCGAGAAGGCCGAGACAGCCACCTACTGCATCGTGGCCGTCAACGCGCAGGGAGTGGGACAACCCAGCGCCCTGACTGCTGTGACCCGAACCGCGCCGCCGTCCGCCCCCGAGCTGAGCCGTCAGGTACCGGCCTTGCTGAAAAAAGCGGCCGACGACAAGGTTGTGAAGGGCAAAGCCGCCAGCCCCTATCGCGGTACCTTCTATGAACCCAACTGGTTCGATCCGGCCTTCTTGGCGAAGACGTTCAACGACTATGCCACCCAGGAAAAAGAAGCCTTTGCCCGCTGGAAGGCCAACGATCAAGCAGACTTCGAGGAGTTTCTGAAAAATGACCACCCCTAGACCCGTCCTTGCCCTTGCGACTCTGGTTTGTTTTCTAGGGGGCTGCGCCAGCCTGCCCGATCGCCCTCCGCAACCCACGGTGCAGGAGTTGCCGACGGGGGACTGGACAGCTGTAGCGCTGACTTCTGATGCCGCGACCGAGGTGCAGGCGCGCCTGACGGTCGTTTTGGGTTCCGAACTGCCCGCCGGTGAAGCCCCCGTCGTGCGGGCACTCTACCGTCAGGTTGTCGCGGGCACCAACTTCCGGGCGCTCGTTGCCTGGCGCCAAGACAAGACTTGGGTCTTCAGGACAGTCGAGCTGTACCAGTCTCTCGACGGCAACTGGCCCTGAGCCGGTCCCTGTCTTACTTCAGCTTCACGAGCTCGACGTCGAACACCAGCCAGGCGTCGGGGGGAATGACCCCGCCCGCGCCGCGGGACCCGTAGCCGAGCGCCGGGGGAATGATAAGGGTGCGCTTTTCGCCCACCTTCATGTCGAGCAGGCCTTCGTCCCAACCGGCGATCACCTGACCATTGCCGACCGCGAACTCCAGTGGTTCCCCGCGCGCGTAGCTCGAGTCGAACACCTTGCCGCTGACCAGGCGGCCCTCGTAGTGCGCCGCGATCCCTTGACCTTTCTTGGGTTTGGCACCCGAGCCTTCGGTACGCACAAAGTAGTGCAGTCCGCTCGCTGTTTCGGTGGACCCTTCGAGCAGGCTCTTCATCTTGCCCTTGGCCTCGTCGTTGGCGGCGGCGGCCTTGGCTTTGGCCTTTTCGGCATGGCCGGCCAGTTCGGCGTCGAAGGCGGCCTTGGTCACCACGAAGGCTTCGGCGGCGGCTCCATTGCGCACGATGGCGATCTTCTCGAGCTTGTCACCGCCGGCGATCTTGTCAACCACGTCTTGACCCTCGACCACGTGGCCGAACACGGTGTGCTTGTCGTCGAGCCAGTCGGTGGCCACATGGGTGATGAAGAACTGGCTGCCGTTGGTTCCGGGGCCGGAGTTCGCCATCGACAAAATGCCGGGGCCGGAGTGGCGCAGGCTGGAGTCAAACTCGTCGGGGAACTTGTAGCCGGGGCCTCCGGTGCCCGTGCCTTGGGGGCAACCGCCCTGCACCATGAAGTTGGGAATGACGCGGTGGAACTTCAGCCCGTCGTAAAACCGTTTGCCGGTGATGGCACCTTCGGCGAGACCGACAAAGTTGGTGACCGTCAGCGGGGTCTTTTGAAACTCCAGCGCCAGGACGATGTCGCCTTTGCTGGTGGTGAGAACGGCGTACAGGCCGTCTTGGGTGGTAATGGGCATCAGGTCTCCTTGGTTATTCCAGAATTCCGAGTAGTTCTACGGTGAAGATCAGGGGCGCGTTCGGCGGAATCTTGCCCTGCGGATTGCCCCCGGCTCCATACGCGAGTTTGGCCGGGATCACGAGGCGTCGCTTTTCGCCCACCTTCATGTCGAGCAGGGCCTCGTCCCAGCCTTTGATGACGCGGCCGGTGCCGACGGCGAACTGGATGGGAGTCTTGCCCACACTGCTGTCGAACACGAAGCCGTTCC
>JBAXOA010000303.1:0-1894 GCA_037133495.1 Mariniphaga sp.
AATATGCGGACTACGCAGTCCAGTTCAAGCAGCAGTTCGACCTTCAGCATCAGGCCGTCGAAAAACTCAAGGATTCGCTCCGCCAGTTGCAGTCCAAAATTGAGGAAGCCTCTCGCAAGAAGAACATTCTGATCGCCCGCGCCAAGCGCGCCGAAGCCCAGAAGAAGATCTCCGAAACCATGGGAAGCATGTCGAACAACTCGGCCTTCGACGCCTTTGACCGCATGGCAAACAAGGTTGACCAGATGGAGGCCGAAGCCAGCGCCGCCGTCGAACTGGAAGACCTGAGTGGAAACGCCAGCCTTGAGAAGCAGTTCAAGGAATTGGAGTCCGGACCCAAGGGTGCCGAAATGCTCCTCGAGGACCTGAAGGCCAAGATGCGCTCGCAGGAAGGCGGGGCCGTGGCCACCGTCCGCGAAGAAGCCGGGAGCAAGAGCTCCTGAGGGTTCTCTACGTCGGCGAAGAGGACGAACGTTTCCAACTCCTTCAGAGTTGGAGTTCTGAAGGGGCCACCATCGAGTGTGCCCCTTTTTTTGTGCCAGGACCCTGGACGGCCGTTGCCGTGCCTGCGTCGCGGTACTTTGCCGGCGACTGGCATGGCCCGGGGGAAGCCCCTGCGGCCGAAGTGTTGGTGTACGGTGAGGCCCATTTGCTGCGTGCCGCCTTCCTGAAGGGTGCCAACGACTACCTGAGAGAGCCCTGGACCGTAGAAGAGTTGGTGATGCGGGCCGGGTTTCGTCGCCCCCGCATCTGGTTGTGGAGGTCGTTGGGGGTGGCCTTTCAGCTGGAAGGAACAACGCTCCGCGGACTCCAACGGGTCGAACTGACCTCTGCCGAGGCGATCTTGCTTGGCGCCTTGGTGCAAAGGCAAGGGAAGTTCCTTTCGGCGGCGCTGCTGGCTCATGCTCTGTACGGTGAAAAGCAGAAGCCGACGTCGAGGGTCGTGGCCACGCTGGTCAGCCGTTTGCGCACCAGGCTCCGTCGTGCCGGAATCGAAGAAGAAAACCCCATTGCCATGCGCCGGGCCGAAGGCTACCGACTTCCTTGAACCGGGGCGCCCGTGCTATCGTTTGTGCGTGAAAGAGTCTGTCGTGAACCTTCTGCTGTTCTTGCTCTTCTTTGCGTTTTCGACGCTTTTCGTGCTGGGGGCCTACTTTCTCTACAACGGGCTGGTGCCTGGCGGACGAGGACTGATCTTCGGCAATCCTTGGGCTGCGGCCTTGTTCCCTGCGCTTTTGGTGGCACTGGTGGCCGCGCAGTACCGTTCCGTAAACCACCCCGGCCGTTTCACCGCGACCTGGGGTGCGTTGGCGCTGGCCTTCTTTCTCCTGCTGACGATTTCACTTCCCCTCGTGCAGAAGGCGCCTTCCATCCGGTCGCCCGATGCAGCGCCGTTGGTGGCAGGTCGTTTCCTACTGCTCGAAGGTGGCTCGCTGTTGGCCCCACCCGGCAAAGCGCTCCAGGGGCAGTTCTCGCAAGGTGTTCTGTACATTCCCGGCGGCAGTCAGCCCATGACCTTGTTGCCAACCCTGCCCTTTGACCCGCTCAATCAGCGGTTCGTACTTCCGACGGAGCTAGGGGGAGCTCGGAACCTCCTGTCAGTGAGCCCTGAACGTGCCTATTTTGGCTATCCGGGCTTCTTCCTGTCGCTACAAACTGACCTTTTCGCCATCTACCAGGGACTGAAGAGCTCGCTCGAAACGAATCTGACGCTCTACCTCGCGCAGGCTGGTGTCATCACGCTGGTTTTCCTGGGCCTCTTCTGCTTCTTCTCTTTCCGTACCTGGCCCCTGGTGCAGATCATCCTCGTGTTGTTCATGCTCCGCGTGTGCGTGGCGTTCTTGGCGTACTGCCTTTTGGGCCTTCCGGAGGTTGTTCAGGCTTGGTGGCCGGG
>JBAXOA010000304.1:0-1890 GCA_037133495.1 Mariniphaga sp.
AATCCAAACCGGAAAAGAAATGTGCCTGAGGATCCAAAGAATATATTTTCGTTTACAGAGGAGGCTATAAAATTTATGAATTCAAACAAGGATAAGCCAACATTTACCTATTTGGCCCATCACGCCATTCATTCAGCGCTGGAATCACGACCCGAGAGCTTTGAGAAATTTACAAAAAAGGGAGCAGACAAAGATGTGGCCCTTTATGCTGCATGTGTGTTCGACCTTGATGCCGGTATCGGTAAAATCATGGAGTTTTTAAAAACATCGGGACTGGACCAAAATACGCTGGTCGTGTTTACCAGTGATAATGGAGCAACGCGTCAATCATCGCAGGAACCGCTGCGCGGAAATAAGGGATGCTACTACGAAGGAGGTATCCGTGAGCCCTTTATCGCCGTATGGCCCAATAAAATAAAACCCGGATCAACACAAAATACCCCAATCATCAACGTCGATTTATATCCCACTTTTCTGGCTGCTGCCGGTAATCCAACCATTCGAATGGACGGAGAGAACCTGTTGCCCCTTTTTACAGGTCAGGCAAAAACGACCAATCGCGATAAAATATTCTGGCATTTCCCGGGTTATCTGAATGAACCGGTTATCCGTGGAAGAGATAAAATTTTCAGAACAAGGCCGGTAACCACAATGCGCAAAGGAGATTGGAAAATATTGCTTTACCATGAGGAGTGGCTGCTGGATGGTGGTAAAAAGAACCTTGCCAAAAACGATGCAGTCGAGATTTATAATTTAAAGGATGATGAAGGAGAGCGGGTAAATCTAGCCAGTACCAATATTCCAAAGAGGGATGAATTGCTGGGGGAACTACTACTTTGGATGAAAGCGACTAACGCCCCTTTTCCTACTTTAATAACTGAAACCAATAAACCACAATTATCAGAAGGAGGGAATGAGTAACATGGACAGAAGAAAATTTATAGTATCGGGCATTTTGGCAGGGACCGGCATGATGCTTACACCAGCAGCACTTGAAGCATCAAACAATAAAATTCCCCTCTACCTGAAAGGGGTTAAAAGTCTATATCATACTGATCCGCGAAAAGCGGCAATCGAATGGTTCAGCCAGGCACGTTACGGAATGTTTATGCATTATGGACTATATTCCATCCTTGGCCGGCATGAATGGGTCCAGCAACGCGAATTAATCCCTGTAGCAGAATATGCCAAACTGAAGGAGCAGTTCACCGCCAGTAAGTTTGACGCGGATTTCATTACTGATCTGGCATTGGAAGGTGGTATGAAATATATTAATATCACTACACGGCATCACGACGGTTTTTGTCTGTGGGATACCCAATTCAGCGATTTTAAAAGTACCAATTCCCCTGCAAAAAGAGATCTGGTCGCGGAGCTGTCGGAGCAATGCAATAAAAAAGGGCTCGGACTATTTCTGTATTATTCACATGGCCGTGACTGGAAACATCCTCATGCACCCAACAATGATCTCTGGAAGGGGTCTGCCCGCCCGAATTACCAGCCCAATGATCCGGCTTATAAATACGGAAAAGAGCACAACCTCTCTGTTTATCTTGAGTTTGTAAATAACCAGGTGAAAGAATTGCTCGAAAATTATTCGCCCATTGCCGGAATATGGCTGGATGGCATCGCTACCCCAAAGTCAGGGGATTTCTCCGTTTTCAAATGCCAGGAACTTTATGATATGATCCATTCCAAACAACCACAGGTTTTAGTATCCTACAAACAGGGATTGCTGGGAACTGAAGATTTCCTGGCTCCTGAAAGAAGTTTCAAAACCGGTGAGAAAATAATTAAGCCGCTCGAGATTTGTGACCACCTGCAACGTACCGGCTGGGGTTATGTGAAGTCAGAGGATGGCAACCACAAGTCCAAAGAGGAGGTGATTGA
>JBAXOA010000305.1:0-1868 GCA_037133495.1 Mariniphaga sp.
GATGCAATTCGGCCAGTGCCTGCACCAGTGCAAAAGCGCCCTCGCGCGGCGGGTCGACCAGCCACTTGTCGGCCACGCCATCCTGAATCAGCACGGCCGGCGTCATCTCAAACAGGTTTCTGGCAACAAATCCGGTCGGCGCAAGCGCCTGATCCGGACTCGTGCGCTGCTGGTTGAATCGGAAATTTTCACGCGAGCGGGCAATCAGTTCCTCGCTGCCCTCAATGCCCAGCACCTCGCGCGCCTGGCTTGCAATCGGCAGCGTGAAGTTGCCCAGACCACAAAACCAGTCGATCACGCGCTCCTGCCGGCCCGCCTCCAGCAGGCGCAGGGAACGTGACACCAGAACCCGGTTGATGTGCGGATTGACCTGGGTGAAATCGGTCGGCCGAAAGCGCATCTGGATGCCGAACTCCGGCAGGTCATAACTCAACTCGGTGCCATCCGGGTCCAACACGTGCACGGTCTGCGGGCCGCCCGGTTGCAGCCACCACTGCACACCCGCATGCGTCCAGGCAAAGCTGCGCAAGCGCTCCAGGTCAGGTGGGCTCAAGGGTTCCAGATGGCGCAGCACCAGTGCGATAACGGTGTCGCCACACGCGAGCTCGATCTGCGGACAGGTTTCGATTGCATCCATGGACCCTATCAGTGCCCGCAAGGGCAACAACAAGGCGCTGACCTGCGGCGGCAAAACCGGGCAGACCTTCATGTCGGCCACATAGCGACTCTTGCGTTCGTGAAAACCGACCAGCACCTCGCCCTTCTTGCGCACAAAACGCACCGAGATGCGCGCCCGGTAGCGATAGCCCCAGGCCGGACCTTCGATCGGACGCAAAATGGTCTCGGCCTTGACCTTGCCCAGATGCCACAGGTTGTCTTCCAGCACCCTTTGCTTGACCGCCACCTGGGCCGCCACGTGCAAATGCTGCATCTTGCAGCCGCCACAAGCGCCTTCGTGCAGACCGAAATGGGGGCAACCCGGCGTGACGCGCTGCGACGACTCGCGGTGGATCGCCGTCACGGTGCCCTGCTCCCAATTGTTTTTCGTGCGGTGCACCCTGGCACTCACCTGCTCGAAAGGCAAAGCACCTTCGATGAACACAACCTTGCCGTCACTGCGGTGCGCCACACCCTGGGCCTCAAGGTCCAGCGATTCAACCTGCAGCCAGTCCGGCGGCAGAACGGTCTCATTTTTCATTTCATCAGTCATGGCGCTATTGTCGGTGAGGCCAGCACCCGCAAAGCGGGTGGGCGCAGAAGATACCGGCACTCACAACAGCGCTTGCTGCGTGATGCCGCGGTGCAGCAGATAGCGCTTGAGCTTGGCCAGCACGTCGTTCTGGATCTGGCGCACCCGTTCGCGCGTCATTCCCAAACGCTGGCTCAGAACATCCAGCGTCTCCGGCTCCCGGTCGTGCAGGCCATAACGGCCTTCAAGAATTTCTTTTTCACGCTTGCTCAGTGTGCCAACCCAGTCGTCCAGCAACTGCACAACCTCGTGCGCCTGCGTCACACCGGAGGGGTCCGGCGTGACGTCGTCCACCAGCGAGTCGCCCAATGATTGGTTGTCGCCCAGATGCTCATTCGTGGCGTCGAGCGAACGGGGCGCCTCCGCCAGCGCCAGCAAATCGGCAACAGCGCTCGGGTCGCGCCCCAACAAGGCGGCAACATCTTCGGCGCGAATGCCGTCGGGCCGGGTCGCTGCAAATACACCATCGTTCTCGAGCGTGCGTCGGGCTCGCAGCAACTGCTGCAATTCCCTGACCACATTGACCGGCAGGCGCACGGCGCGGCCCTGGCAAATCAGGGCACGCTCAACCGACTGCCGAATCCACCAGGTGGCGTAGGTGGAAAAACGAAATCCGCGC
>JBAXOA010000306.1:0-1867 GCA_037133495.1 Mariniphaga sp.
CCCAAAGTGTCGGATGCCATGCTTGAGCGGTTGAAAAATATATCTCTCGAGGATGCATGGGGTGTTTTACGCAATAAAGGATTTCAAAATCAGTTCGAGGGTGACTGGACGATTATCCATCCCGACGAAGCCATGACGGGACGTGTTGTAACAGCGCAATATATGCCGCTCAGACCGGATCTTGATAAACAGATAAAAGAAGAGGGTAAAGTGGAGGGCAGAGCTCAACGAGGCGCTACAAATTCATGGCCGATAGATATTCTAACGACCGGCGATGTTTATGTTGCCGATGCCTATGGCAAGATTATTGACGGAACTTTAATTGGAGATAACCTGGGCAATTCAATTTATGCCAAATCAAAAAGGGGAGTGATTTTTTACGGGGCAGTAAGAGATCAGGAAGGATTGGAAGCAATCAAAGGCTTTAACGGATGGATCAAAGGAGCCGACCCTTCGTTTATTCAGCAGATGATGCTCACTACTATCAACGCACCTATAAGGGTAGGCCGTGCCACAGTATTGCCAGGAGATGTTGTTCTGGCAAAAAAATTCGGTGTAATCTTCATCCCTGCCTATCTGGCTGAAGAGTTGATACTAACTTCTGAGGTTACTGTACTTCGTGACCAGTTTGGTCATCAACGACTTAAGGAAATGAAATATCTTGCAGGCCAGATAGACAGCGAGTGGACTGAAGAAATAAAAAAAGATTTTTTAAACTGGTTAAGTAATTATCCGGGCAAATTGCCAATGTCAAAAGAGGAATTAGATAAATACCTGAAAGAGAGGAATTATTAGTAATAATTTCAACTTCAAGTCACTAAATCGTTTAATTCCAGTGCATAATGAAAAAAATCAGGTGGCAAATTGCAGATAAAAACAAGACGCAGGAAACAAAAGAGGCCAACGCAGTAAAGGCTGAGATAGCTAATCCATTCACATCAGATAACCGTCGTAATTTTCTTAAAAAAGCTGTTTTTGGAGGTGTCGCTTTAGGCGGATTAATAGGCCTTTCCATAGAAGATACAATTGCCCGGACAACTGCAAATGTTTCACGCACCTCGAGTCCCTCCGATTTGGTAATCACAGATATGCGTTACGCACAGACAACGGTTCTGGGAAGCACCGCTATAATTCGTATTGATACAAATCAGGGTATTTATGGTTTGGGAGAAGTACGTGACGGAGCCGATGTCCGGTATGCGCTGATGCTTAAAAGTCGTATTCTCGGACTTAATCCATGTAACGTGGAGATGATATTCAAGATAATAAAGCAATTTGGAGGACCATCCCGTCAGGCAGGGGGAGTATGCGGTGTAGAGATGGCACTCTGGGATTTATGTGGCAAAGCCTATGGGGTGCCGGCCTGGCAGTTATTAGGCGGAAGGTACCGCGATAAAATAAGATTATATGCCGATACGCCCGAATCAGATTCTCCTGAAGAACAATTGAGACTGATAAAATACCGGACCGAAGAGCAGGGTTATACCTGGCTTAAAATGGATCTTTCAATTGATGAACTTAAGAATATTCCGGGTACTTTGGTGAATCAAAAGTTTTGGCAAGATAGTGGCAGCCTCAAACAATGGCAGGGAAATTATACTTCGTACAGCAATACCCAGCACCCTTTTACACAAATTCAAATTACTGATAAAGGCCTCGATGAACTTGCAAAAATGGCAGAACACGTGCGCTCATTGGTTGGATATGATATTCCGATCTCTACGGATCATTACGGACATTTCGATTTAAACAATGGTATTCGGTTGGGACGGGCATTAGAAAAATACCGATTGGCGTGGATGGAAGATATTGTCTCCTGGGAATTAACTGATCAATGGAAAACCATGTCTGATGCCTTGGAAACACC
>JBAXOA010000307.1:0-1866 GCA_037133495.1 Mariniphaga sp.
CCGACCGCTGGTATTCACCAACGGCGTGTTCGACGTGCTGCACCGGGGCCATGTGCTGTACCTGGCCCAGGCGCGTGCACTGGGTGCGAGCTTGCTGGTGGCGCTGAACACCGATGGATCTGCGCGTCGCCTTGGCAAAGGGCCGGACCGCCCCCTCAACAATGAAAATGACCGTGCCATCGTCATGGCGGCCCTGGCCAGCAGCAGTCTGGTGACCTGGTTTGACGAAGACACACCGCTGCAACTGATTGAGCAAATCAAGCCCGACATTCTGGTCAAGGGCGGTGACTATGACATGGCGAAACTGGCCGAGACGCATGTTGTCGAGTCTTATGGCGGACGCGCCCTGGCTTTGCCCTTCGTCGACGGCTATTCGACCACCACGCTGGTGGAGAAAATCCGGAACTCTGAATCACGGTGATGGCCAACGGACGGGGCAGCGCAAGCGTAGCTCCCGATTTGTCTGCCAGTTTGAAGAGTTTCCTCGGTATTCAACTGGATACAAGTTGCTGGGTTTTGGTGTAAGCTTCCAAGGCACCAAGGTCGTACCAAGGAAACAATGTGTCCGGCAAAAAGAGAAGTGAAAATGTTCCCGGAGCAGCAAACCCATCCAGCGGGGGGGCCTTGAATACCACCAATCCGCCCAGCGATGAGGCATTGCGCAGGCGCGCTGAAGCCATCGCCCGGCAAGAACAAGCCGGGACAAACGATCAGACCGAGCGTTTGTGGCCCGCGGCTGCACAGCAAGCGCTTTACGAACTGCGTGTGCACCAGATCGAACTGGAGATGCAGAACGAAGAGTTGCGCCGGACACAAGTTGAGCTTGACCATCAGCGAGCACGCTATTGCGACCTCTATGATTTGGCGCCGGTGGGTTATTGCACGATCAGTGCCAAGGGTCTGATACTGGAAGCCAACCTCACCGCGGCCAATCTGTTGGGCGTCACCCGCGGTGAACTGATCAAGCAGCCGCTGAGTCGCTTCATTGAAAAGAGAGACCAGGACAACTACTACCTGGCTCGCAAACAGTTGCTTGAAACCCGCCAGGCCCAGAGCACCAAACTGCAGATGGTGACCGGCGCGGGCAAACCCTTCCTGGGCAGGTTGATGGCCACCGTGGCCCAGCGCGATGGTGTCGACGAGATGCGCATCCTGCTGGCTGACATCAGCGAACGCCAAGTTATTGAAAGGGCTTTGCACCAGAGCGAGGTTGAACTCGATTGCATACTCGAATCGACCTCCGACGGCATTCTGGCGATTGATCGCGACGGCAGGGTCATCCGCTTCAACAAGCGATTCAGCGAACTGTGGCAGATACCGCAGTCGCTGCTTGAGCGCAGGGAAGATCAAGCGCTGTTTAATTACGTGCTGGACCAGTTGGCACAGCCCAAAGAGTTTTGGGCCTTGCTTCAAGCGCCTGAGGGTTCGCTCACTGAACTGAACGACAAATTCAGATTCAAGGACGGCCGGATCGTTGAGCGATTTACCGCACCGCTGGTTGTCGATGGCTCGCCCATTGGGCGCGTCTGGTCTTTTCGCGACATCACGGATCGCGAGAAGGCCGAAGAAGCCCTGCGCGTCAGCGAGCATCGGCACCGGTTGATGGCCAACCTCGCCAACGATGTGATCTGGACCATGTCGCCGCAAGGTGTGGTGACCTATGTCAGTCCATCGGTTGAGATGGTTCGGGGGTTTACCCCGGCCGAAGCGATGCAGCAATCCGTAGAAGAGACGCTCACACCCGCTTCGCAAGCCCTGTCGCTGGGCTATTTCACGCAGCTTCACGACGACATCCAGGCCGGTCGCGTGCCGCAAAATTTCAAGGGCGAGCTTGAATACCTGTGCAAGAACGGCTCCACAATATGG
>JBAXOA010000308.1:0-1864 GCA_037133495.1 Mariniphaga sp.
GTTCCAGATCATTCAACAGGTGCTCGGTCGCCTGCCGCTCAACCTCAAGCTGGCCGTCGAAGAGCTCATCGGCGAAAAAGAGGTGGTCTTCGAGGACCTCGACAAGGTCGTCTCGCTTTTGGTCTCGCGGGCCCCCGCCCGCACGCTGGCTTCCACCGTCGGCAAGATTCTTGGCCGCAAGATTGTCATTCCACCGGGCTTCGAAAAAGGCTCGGGCGAAGAGCTGGAGGCGCGTCACGCGACCCTCTGGTACAACATGCGCACCGTCATGTTCCCCATCCTCCGGTTGTCGCTGGTGTTGACGGCGGTGGCAGCGGTGCTGGTGGTACTGGGCTGGAACTTCCTCCTCAAGCCTTGGAAGGCCAACGACCTGTACGACCAAGGTTTGGTCCAGGTGAAAGACAACAACGGGGCGCAGGCCGACGAGCTTTTTGCTCAGGCCTACTACGAGTGGCCCGTGCAGGACCGGTTCTTCCAGTACGCCGAAGCCTATCTGGACACCGCGGACTACGAGCGTGCCCGTCGCAAATACCTCGAATTGCTGCAACCCACGGTTCGAGCCTTCCTCGATGCCGACAAGCCGCGCCTCAAGGTCCTGTTCGGCGAAAAACTCGCACCTTTGCCTGAAGGCCTCCAGGGTGACGAACTCGCTAAGCGCCTGACCACCAAAAAGCAGACCCTCGACGCTTGGTACGCCTACGTCTTCCGGCTCCTGTCCGAAGGCAGCGACAGTTCGCTCCTTCTGGAAAGCGACATCAAGGGAGAGGTGGTTTGGAATAACCCGGTCGAAAAGGGCCTTTTGGACTACAGCCGCTTTGAGTCCGAGTTCGGCTTTGAAGGCCTCAATAAGAATGCCCATTACCAGCGCGCCGACAAAGTGCTCGAGCCGCTGTTCGGCACCAACGTCAACCACAAGGCCGGACTGCTCAGCAAAGGCGACAATCAATTGGCATGGGCCGAGGACCTCTCGTCGGCAGAACACCGCGACGCGGCCAACAGCGCTTTCAGCCTCTACATGCAGACCTACGGGAAAGACTCCCCGATCACCTGGCGGTTCGTGAAGCTTTTCCTTATCGAAGACGACGAGGAAGAGCTACTCAAGCTCGAAAAGGGCGTTCAGCTCGACAAGAAGTTAGCGACGGATGGTGAGGTGGTCGCCCGCTTGGCTCAGTGGTTGCTTGACCGCGACCAAACACGCAAGGTGGAAGAAGCCAATCCTCCCGAAAAGGTAAAGACCATCGAAGAAGAGTACGGCATCCGGCCACCGGTGGTCGCCGAAGTGGAGCCCGCCGCCGTGGCCCACTCCGCAGAAGGCGGCGCTGAAACTGCGCCCGCTGCCGCTCCCGCCAAAGCTTCGCACGATGTCGCCAACGTTGCCCGTTCGGGCGGAGCTGCCCCGGCAGAAGGCGGCGGCGAAGGTACTAAGGCCGCCGCGTCGTTTGACCCGCCGTTCAAGTACCCCAACAGCACCGAACCGTACCGGCCCGAGTACCTCGACGAACTCGAGACGCTGCTCCTGCGGGCCCTCGAAACTCAGAAGGAGTTGCCCGAGCTGCACTATCAGCTTTCCCGCTACTACCGCGTTCTTGGCGACCCCGAGCAGGAAAAGCTTGCTCTGGCCGCCGCTGACACCTACTTCCTGCGTCTCAAACCCCACCTTTTGCGGCTCAATGATCGTCCGGCGATGCGCGTCGCCACGCTCAACCGCATCGGCGAGGTGTTCGTGGCCCGCGAAGAGCCGCTTCAGGCCGAACAGTACTTCCTCCAGGCACAAGCCCAGTTTGAGGAAGCCCAGACTCAAGGCCTGTTGGGCCTCAGTCCGCAAACTGCCACCGTCTACCGCAACCTCGGTGATCTCTACTAC
>JBAXOA010000309.1:0-1863 GCA_037133495.1 Mariniphaga sp.
TTCAACTGTCCGAGTCTGACCATGGCATCTCGCTTACCGACGATCGGCAGAAGTAGTGGAAGCAGGATTCGTCCCATACCGACCATTTTCGGGAAGTCGTGTTGGAAGGTGACTTTAGTTCCTCCACCAACGGCTTCCAGAGTGAAGGTGTTAATGAAAGTTCCATTTTCATCATATGCCTCAAAGACAAATTTAGAATTGGGAACCACTTCAGTAATGGCGACCTCGTTTTTGTGATCCTTATCGGCTGGCGGTACCCAGCCAATAGATTTATAACGACTGCCCACAGCACCTGAAGTGCCCGAAATAAGTTCAATGGTATATGGCTTCGGTGACCACAATGAATGCTTTGTTAAATCAGAAACAAGCGGCCAAACTTTTTCAACCGGTGCATTAATTACTTGCGAAATCAATAATTGCGCCATAACTCCTCCAGAAGTAGAAGTTAAGGCTAGAACTGCAGGCGTGAAGATTCTCCACATTTCCCGAGCAATCTCATCAAGATTGGGTCTCAGTCACTCATTTCGAGCGTACTTTAGCGGAAAAGCGGTCGGTTACTTACTTTCCAACTTTTGCGATATCAAGCAGTTCCGAGTTGATTGCAGTATCTGTTGGGCAACTCGCATTGAGTTCGGCAATCTCGGCAGCAGTGAGTTCGATCTTCGTTCCCTCGAGCGAATCCAAAATTGAACTAGCTTTTGATGCCCCAGGAATTGGAATCGATGTTGGAAATTGAGCCAAATGCCAAGCAATAGTCAGAGCGAATGGCGAGACGTTCTTATTGTCTGCCATTGATTTGAAGGCGCCGATCTCACCGCTCCCAAGTCGCTTGAAGTTTCGACCGCCACCAAGCGGTGACCAAGGAAGAAATGCAATCCCATGTTCAGTGCAGATATCAATGACTTCACCCCAATGACGATAGTTTGGGCTGTATTCATTCTGAACAGAGATGATTCCACCTTCGGCAGGAGTTCCGCCTGCTTTAACCGCGTGACGCAACATCTCGGCACTCACATTACTCAAACCAATTTCAGCGACGTAGCCATGCTCTTTCAAGGACATCAGATTATCGAATTGATCCTCGTAGGAGATTGATGGATCAGTTCGGTGATGTTGCCACAACGGGATTTTGGCAAGCCCCATCTTGTAGGCGGATGCTTCAACCGCGCGGAAGAGGTAATGCTTCGAGGCATTTCTTCCAGATATGCCAAACATCGTGCCATCTTTTTCTCGTGTGATCCCAGCCTTTGTTGTGAGCACAACCTTCGCCTTTTGTTCAGCGGTTCCCGTCCAACTGTGGAAAGCCCGACCAACTAAAACTTCGTTATGACCCATGGTGTTCCAAGAGGGGGCATAAATATCAGCGGTATCAATCAAGGTAATACCGGCATCTAGTGCAGCGTGAATAACTGCAATTGCCCGATCTGGTTCGTTGACAAGGTTCGGGTCTCGATCATGGGGAAACGAGAGCGGCATGCACCCCATACCGATTGCCGAAACTGTGAAAGGGCCGAGTTTGCGCTGCTTGATCATAAGTAAAGCCTATCCGCTGAGTTCAGTAGTAATTTCCTATACTGAACACTGGTTTAGCGGATAAAATCGAGTTACTCGGGGAAAGGTGAAAATGAGAATCTATTTTGGCCTGCTGCTTTCTTTCACCATACTGATGACTCCAAATCTCAGCGCCAGCGCTGCAACAGTAAAACCAAAGATCCAACTAATCGAAGTCATTAACGATGGCATCGGAACGACGAAGTCCTGGACGTTAAATTGCCAACCTAATGGCGGATCTCATCCGAATCGGAACGCAGCTTGTTTACAGTTATTGAAATTGGGAATTAAGGCCTTATCTCCAACCCCAGC
>JBAXOA010000310.1:0-1847 GCA_037133495.1 Mariniphaga sp.
TCACACCGTGCAGCACGTGGAACAGTCCCCGGAACTCACCGGTGGCGTGCAGGTTCATCAGGTCTTGCACCTGCTCAACGACGCAAAGTGTGCTGCGGTCGCGGCTTAGGTCGCTGCAGATGTCGCAGGGGTCGGCCTCGGTCCACGTGCCACAGACCGAGCAGCGGCGCACCGTGTCTTTGAGCGTGCTGAGCTGCCGCCCCAGGTCGGTCAGGTAGGCGCGGTCGGCCTTAAGCAGGTGAAAGGCCATGCGCACGGCGCTCTTTTTGCCCAGGCCCGGCAGCTTGCCTAGGCTGACGATCAGGTTCTCGAGCGGGCCCACCTCAGGCTCCCGGAAAGCCCGGCAGGTTGAGCCCCTGGGTCAGCGGGCCCATTTCGGTTTTGAGCCGCTCCTTGACCTTGTTCAGCGCATCGTTGGTGGCCAGGCGGACCAGGTCGGCAAGCATGGGAATGTCGCGCGGGTCAACGCACTCGGGAGCCAACTGAACGGCCAGCACTTCCATTTGCCCGTTAACCTGCACCTTCACCAAGTCGCCGCCCGCCCCGCCCCACGCCGTGACAAACTTCATTTTCTCTTGCATTTCCTGCATGGTCTGTTGCATCTGCTGAAGGTTCTTCATCAAGTCGAGGGGATTCATGCCAGCATTTTACTCGATTTTCGAAGATTTCGTCGCCTGGTGAGAAGCAGAACGCGGTTTCTCCCAGTTAGGAAGGTATGACAACCCACGAGGCCCTTCAACAACTCACCACCCTTCAAGCCAGGCAGGTCGCGCTGGTCAAACCCGGCCAGTTTGCCGCACTGGTCCGCTACGACAGCCGTACCAACGAGCTGGTCATCCGTGCGGCGCGCAGCAGCCAGCAGTTCAACCTTGCCGAGGTGCTCCTCGAGTCGACGCCTATTTGGGTGGTGTAGCTGCTACGGGCCCACTTCACCCTTGAAAATCTCTCTGAACCGCTCCACGGTCTGGTCAAACGGGTCGGGGCCCGGCTTGTTGGCACTGCCGCGCGACGTGTCGAGCTGAGCCAACCCGGTGCGGGCCACGGAATCGGGCAAGGTGGGCGGCGGGCCAAGTGGCGCCTCGTTGTGGGCGGGCTTCTTTTCGGCCGGTGGTGCGGCCATCATGCGGTCGATGGCAGCAAGAATGGGCGACGGCTTGGCCGCGGCGGGGCCTGGCCCCTGCGTGGCCACGGCACCGTCAAAAACTAGTTTTTTTTTTCGGGGGCGGAGCCTTCGAAGGCCCCGGCGGCGACGTCGGCCTTGAGTCCCTCGATGCGCGCCAACAGCTCGCTGGGCGTAACGTAGTGCCGCAGCTTCGACAACCGGCTGAGCGCCAGCTCGAGCTCGTAACGCTGGCTGAGCGAGTAGCGGATGCTGCGGTACAGGTTCAGCAAGGCTTCAAGAGCGCGCTCCACCTGGTTCACGGTAAACCCATCCTTGACCGCCTGCGGAAAGCGGTCGGGGTGGAAGCCAAGCAGGGCCTCGCGGTCGATATCCTGCAAAAAGAACAGCAGCGCACGGAAGTAGTCGCTGAGGTCCATCACAAACTGCTCAACAGCCACGCCGCTGGTCAAAATGGCGTCGGTGAGCTCGAGGGCTTCTTTGCTTTTGCCCAGCGCCAAGGCCTCGGCGATCTGGTTCATCTGCTCCAGGCCGACCAGTCCGAGCTTTTCGCGGATTTTCTCGAGGGTGATGTGCCCGTCGCTGAAGGCCGCGATCTGGTCGAACAGGGTGTAGGCGTCGCGCATCGAGCCCGTGGCCTCTTTGGCCATCCAGAACAGCGCTTCGTCGTCGACTTTCACGCTCAGGTCGGTGGCGGCCGAGGTGAGGCGCTCCTTGATTTCGTCGG
>JBAXOA010000311.1:0-1843 GCA_037133495.1 Mariniphaga sp.
TGAGTAAAACCAAATCTTGGTTGCCGATCTTTTTTGCGTTGGCACTCGCCTGGGGCTCTAATTTCATGTTTATTAAAGGCGGATTGCAGTTCTTAACCCCGATAGGGGTGGCCTTCGCTCGGTATGGACTTGGCGCTCTCTTCATGGTCGTTTACACACGCCAATTAAAGATAAAACTTCCGCGCGAGCGGATCGCACTGTTTCACCTATTTATTTTGTCATTGGTCTTTAACTCGATCTATGGGGTTCTTCTTTGCGCCGCCGAGACTCGTATAAGTTCGGTATTGGCGGGAATATTCGCCGCCACCGTCCCTCTTGCAACTGTTTTCTTTGCGACTTTTGTTTTCAGATTGGAAAAACTCAAAAAAGATCAAGCGATCGGCTTAATTATTGGGTTTGTAGGGGTGATAACAATCGTGGGAATCTGGCAAGGCCTTGGGGAAAATCCGCTGTGGGCAATCCTAGCTATGTTGAGCTTTCCGCTTTGTTATGGATTTTCATCTCCGTATTCAAAGAAATACATCTTGCCATTGGGCTTAAGTACGCAAGCCGTTGTGACCACCCAGCTTTGTTTCTCTACGGTAACCTTGCTCCCTTTTTTCATTTTCACCGGCGTGAAACATGCCCCGAACACTCTGTGGCAATTTAGTTCCGTGCTCTGCCTTGGGTTATTGGGAAGCGGAATAGCATTTGTATGGAATCTCCAGATCATCGAACGGGCGGGAAGCATCGTTGCCTCGACCATCATGTATGTGACCCCGGTCGTCACCATTTTTATGGGGATCGTCTTCTTAAAAGAACACGTCACCTGGAATGAACCCACTGGCTGCGTAATAGTGTTGTTGGGAGCTGCAATTACTCAAGGGAGAGTTAGGGTTAATCTACTTAAGGGTTAGATCTCTGATTCTTTGGGTCAACTAAATGGCTAACGGAACATACCCCGAATGTAAACGACCGCAGCAATCCGGCGTATTATTTAATTATGGCTGTGGTCATTGAAGAGGGCGGGGAGTTGGTTTTACAACTTTCCAGGCTCGAGCAAATAGGTGCATTTCATAGCTCAATTCGGGCACCTAAATCATCGCTGATTTCCGTTAAAGAGATTTCAAATTCCTGGATGCAAAGTACTGGCATGCGAGGAATCCGTGCTCCTGGAACTGGCATCCCTTGGGTCATTATGTTGGGCACCCTACGTAGGAAAAGTGGCAAAGAATTTTCTGCGGTTTACGGTCGGGATAGTGCAAAGATTTACGAATTCAAAGGACAACCTTTTAGCCGCTGGATAGTTTCGAATCCCAAATCTGCGAAATAGATTATTAGTTTTGGCTAGTTGAGTGTCACTTCTTTTATACTCTTTTTATAGAACCAACCTATGTGACTGGAAAGCCCAAACTCTGGCTTCGTCTTGAAGGCCTAGTACTACTAATTGCCACGGTTATTCTCTTTGCCGGACAACACCAGAAGTGGTGGCTTTACCCAGTCTTACTTCTGGCTCCAGATCTCTTTATGCTCGGTTACTTGGCCAATACTCGAGTAGGGGCATTCTTCTACAACCTAGGTCACAGTTACTTTGCACCGTCTATCCTGATTCTTTTGGCGTGGAGAGTGGATAGCAAATTAGCTTTAGCAATTGGCATCATTTGGCTGGGCCATATCGGTTGGGATCGATTCTTTGGCTACGGCTTTAAATATGATTCTGATTTTAAACATACGCATCTGGGTAACCTGAACAAGGGTTAGGGATTTTGCTGTGGCTTATGGCTACGCCACGCCTCTTCCACTTTTCCATAGGGAAAGCAAGATTCTCCAGCCAACGAGAAAGAGCGATAAAAAGACGAGTGCA
>JBAXOA010000312.1:0-1840 GCA_037133495.1 Mariniphaga sp.
CCGCAAGCAGTCAGCCACTTCGGAACCAATGGTGCACTTCGTACCGGTAGAGTCTTTCTCATGCTGACGACTCAAGAACGAGCCAGACTTACCCAGATGTTGACGATCGTGGTGAAGGGGAAGGTCTGGCTGCTGGCCCAGGCGAAGGACTCAACGTGGGCGATCCGACTCTCGACTCATCCGACAAAGGTCTTGGCGCGACTGTCTGAGGTTCCCACGTACCGCGAGAGCTGGGATGCCCTTTACTCGGTCATCGTCTCTCCCCCACGAGCCCTCTCAGTGGACGAAATCGCCTCGCTGGGACACCTGCTTCAGCAGCTCCTTTGGACGATGGAGAATCTCAGAGCGAGGTCCACCGTCTCAGCGGTCCGGTCGTCGAACCCGGGCCTCTCGCCGCGGGCTGGTGTACAATCCCGCGCGGCTTCGGCTCAGCACGGTCACCCGGTCGACGGTAGTTCGGCGGCCGCGATGGACCTCTTGAGGTAACCCAGCGTCAGACCAGCAGACCTCTTTCCGCCTTCACCGCAGAACGCCTCGGCACCCACCGCAAACGCCACGGAACCGCACCCTAGGTGGTCGGCTAACTGCATCGAAAGTGTTACGCAGGCCTCCAGCTCCCGACGCTCCTGAGAGGTCTTTGGGAACTGTTCGGGCCCCAAAGCATGAATCAGCGTCCGCGCGGGTAGTAGCCCGGGTACGGTGACGAGCACTCGGCCGGGACGAAGTCCTGGCTCGTTGCACAGCCTCTCATACGCCTCGACTACTTCGGTACCGCCGGCCCAGCAGAAGCGATCAGAATGGCTTGGCGAGGGGCCATAGCCAACTTTGACGTTGACCAGGATGTCCGCCGAGAACCTGGTAATGTCGCCGTCAACAAGACGTATGGTCGTGCCGTTCCATTTCTCTTCGTAGGGGAGTTCAAATTCTCTGGCGTTGGACATGGGGGCCTCCTGAAGTGGCTTTAGCGGTAGGCCGAGGGCCTGGTCCCCGGAAGGGGGCGTTGCCCCGCAAGCGGGAGCTCAAAACGGCAACGCAGGTTCAGTTGAGACCCTTCGGGGTTGCATGTCAAGAAGTTTCGCTTGACAGAATGACCAACTGGTGTTCAAATGGAGTCATCGTCGATTTAGTCTCCCACTTGCGGACGATACCAGAGTTTCTGGTGAAGGGCTACCCAGCCCACTGCTAAAGATTTCTAGGAGGCCCCCCAATCCAGCACTATTATTCATGACTCATTGCTGACCTAGCCCCGTTCAGAATTTGCGTTGCACTGCGCCATTGGTGCATGACGCTCGGATAGACTTTGGTTCAGGAGGTCAGGCAACAAGGCAACCGCTATCCCGCATCCCAGTTTGGGATGTCTACGCCGTTTTCATCCAACTTGCAGGGCGTAATCACTGCTAAAACGGAGGTGCCACATGGCATCTTTCACTTTGACCTATCGAGACATCGAGCTCGAAGGTGAGATCACACACACGGGCGTCAGCTCGATAGGTGTACAATCCCTGGTCCCCTACGCTGGCCTTAGGGCATCAAAGCACTATCCATTCCAAGCGGAGCACGTTCCCAGCCTTGCTGGCCCCAGGGGCCAAGACTGGGCGGCTGCACTTCTGACCCGACTGTACCTGGTCGGTCTCCAGATCGAACAGCAACTTCCCCACTTCTTTGGACTCCTTTCAACCTACCGTCAGGAGGCGGCCTACTATCGTGCGTTGCAGGACAACGTCGACTACCAGGACGACTGCCGTGAGCAGGTCCGACGACGTCGCGGGCGCTACGACATGGTCGACCACCGGGGCAGCAGACAGCACAGGGTCGATACGGAACGCTGCCAAGGACTATT
>JBAXOA010000313.1:0-1827 GCA_037133495.1 Mariniphaga sp.
ACTGACGATTTAGTATTGCGAAAAATTGGTGAAATTAAAGTTGCTAATTACATATGGGCCAATATAGGGATTGCTCAGCTTGAGAAAATGATGAAAACCGGAGATTATAATCGTCTAACTAACCTAGTAGATCTCCTGAAAGCGGATGGCCTAATTATTCATGTAAATCCTTCTCAGGAATCTTTGCAGGGAGAAGGCGATTTTATTCACGCCCGGCCTATAGATACGATTAAAGATTTTCTTTCAAAAACGGAATTAAAAATTATTGTAAAAGAAGTTGGACAAGGAATGGGACCCCGCAGTCTGATGGAATTAATGCAGCTGCCAATAGAAGCCATTGAAACAGCTTCTTTTGGCGGAACAAATTTCGCACGTCTTGAACTTATCCGAAGAGCATCTGAAAATGTATCACATCTCGAACCGCTTTCACATATTGGACATACTGCCGAATCAATGATTGATACTATTAACGGAATCATTGAAAACGGTAAAGATATAAAATGCAGACAGCTTATTATTTCAGGAGGAATACACAGCTATCTGGATGGTTATTACCTTATTTCAAAAAGCAAAATGCCGGCGATTTACGGACAGGCATCAGGATTTCTGTTTCATGCCCGTGTATCTTATCAATCGCTGGAAAAATATATTGAAGAACAAATAATTGGTCTTAGATTTTCAAAAGCCTGGCTATATCCAAAATTTGACAAATGAAAGGAATAATCTATAAAGGTTTCTCTAAATTAACAGAAAATGAAAAGCGAAAGCTAGTTTCTCATTTGTGTGAAGACCCGGGAATTACAGAACTTGAAATGGCATCTCTAATAACAAAGGAAAGTTCACGTCGTGATCTGTTTATGGATCTCAGCGAAAATACAGTGAGTGCCTATCACCTTCCTTATGGTATTGCCCCTAATTTTGTTGTAAACGGAAATATATATCATGTACCGATGGTTACCGAGGAAAGTTCTGTGGTAGCTGCAGCTGCAAGTGCTGCCCGCTTCTGGGCCGAACGCGGAGGATTTTTGGTGAAAGAACTAAAAACTACCAAACTCGGTCATGTATACTTTCAATGGTTTGGATGTGATCAGATACTGTTAAATATATGGCCTTCACTGAAAAAGAAGTTATTATCAAGACTTAAATATGTTACCGCTAGCATGGTTCAACGTGGTGGTGGAATAACAAGCCTTGAGTTGTCAGATGACCGTCATAAAACGAATCAGCTTTTTCGATTGATTGTAGAATTTGATACTGTCAACTCCATGGGCGCTAACTTTATCAATACCTGTCTTGAAGAACTGGCTCAAGGGCTGGAGGAAGAACTGAACCAGGGGAATAAACAGGAAAATACAGATTGCTGTATCGTAATGTCGATATTGAGCAATTATGTGGAAGATTGTACCGTAACTGTAGAAGTAAATTGTCCTGTTAAAAACCTTCAGGGAATTACCGCAGGCATGAGCCCTTTACAGTTTGCTAAAAAAGTTGAACTTGCTTATCAGATTGCATGGAATGACGTTTACCGGGCAGCAACGCACAATAAGGGTATCATGAATGGTGTAGATGCAGTAATTATTGCAACCGGCAACGATTGGCGTTCAGCTGAAGCAGGAGCACATAGTTTTGCTTCTCGAAGCGGTAAATACCGCGCATTGAGCCAATGTGAGATAAAAAATGACATAATCAGCATCTGTCTTACAATACCCTTAGCCCTGGGAACCGTTGGCGGGATTACCAATTTACATCCTCTTGCCAGAAAATCACTTGAAATTCTTGGAAATCCATCTGCTCCTGAACTTATGTCTATTGTTGCTTCTGCAGGAC
>JBAXOA010000314.1:0-1824 GCA_037133495.1 Mariniphaga sp.
CGCGCCCTGTGCCACCATGCCGATTGGCGTGAAATCGTTGACGGCGTCGTATTTGATGGTGCTCTTGTAGAGCAGGGGGTTGATGGAGTGGATGGAGGCATTGAAGTACAGCGTGTAGCCATCGGCCTCAGCGCGGGCCACCGAGGCTGCACCAATCATGCCGGAGGCGCCCGGGCGGTTGTCAACGACCACGCTTTGCTTGAGGTCTTCTGACAACTGTTGCGCCAGTGTGCGCGCCACACCATCGACGGCGCCACCCGGTGCATGCGGCACGACGATGGTGATAGTGCGCGCCGTCGGATACGGCACCTGGGCAACCGCGTTGCCAAAGTGCAGCAGGGTGCTGGCCAGTGCCGTCAGCACGGCGCCATGTTGAATGAAAGATCGGCGATGGGATTGTTTCATGGTGAAGCTCAATGGGTAAAGGAATAAATGCGAGGTGGGTTGACCGCTTTGTGGGGCTAAAAAGTGCCGGGGTAGGCGCCGCCATCGATCAGGAGATTTTGGCCCGTGATATAGCCGGCTTGTGCCGAGCAGACGAAGGCGCACAGCGCGCCGAGTTCTTCTGCGCGGCCAAAGCGGCCGGCCGGATTGTTGCTGCCGCGCTCCTGCCAGAGCTGCTCAAATGTTTTGCCGGTGGCGTCGAGCATGCCCAGGATGTGGTGGCGCTGGGCATCGGTGGCGAAAACGCCGGGCAGCAGGTTGTTGATGGTGACGTTATGGCGCACGGTCTGGCGTGCCAGGCCCGCCACAAAACCGACTAGCCCCGAGCGCGCGCCGTTGGACAAGCCGAGTTCAAGCTGTGGCGTCTTGACGCTGCGCGAGACGATGTTGACGATGCGCCCGAAGCCACGTTCCATCATGCCGTCGACCGTGCGCCGCATCATTTCAATCGGGCCGACCATCATCGAGTCCACCGCCGAATGCCAGTCGGCCGGCGTCCAGTTGCGAAAATCACCCGGTGGCTTGCCGTCGGCGTTGTTGATCAGGATATCGGGTGAGGGGCATGCGGCCAGCGCCGCATCGCGCCCGGCTTCGGTTGTGATGTCGGCTACCACCCAGCGCACGGCTTGTCCGGTTTGTGCCTTGATTTCGGCGCACGCCTGCTCCAGGGTGGCGGGTGTGCGCGCGGCAATGACGACCTGCACGCCTTCGGTAGCGAGTTGCTGCGCGCAGGCGCGGCCCATGCCGCGGCTGCCGCCGAAGATCAGCGCGGTCTTGCCGGCAATGCCCAGGTCCATGGGTGCGCCCGCTCAAGCCGCCTTGAGGGCTGGCGAACTCCAGCCGTACTGCTTGTCCAGCCCGAGTTCCTTCACCAGACGCAAGCCCTTTTGCAAGGCTTCGCCTTCCAGCCCCTTGAGCGGTTTGCGCAGATTGCCGGCCGGCAGCCCGACCGCCTTCATGAGCGATTTGATGGCGACCGGGTTGATGGCGGAATACGAGTAATGCAGCATCGGCAACAGGTTCAGATACGCGTCGCGGAAACTGACCGAGGTCTCGGGTGTGGTCCAGGGCTTGGAGAGCGTGGCCATTTGAGCGGGTGCGATGTTGCCCGTCATGTTGGCCGTGCCGTGGCCGCCCAGGCTCATGGTGGGAACGACCAGACCCAGATTGGGTGAGTCGCAGCACATCACGGCCACATCGGGGCGGGCGCGCAGCACCTGCGCCACCTGTCCGACGCGCGTGGTGGACTCCTTGTGCACGACGTAGTTGGGGTGCTTGAAGATGCGCAGCAGGTTGTCCCAGTGCAAATCAGTCTTGACGCGCGGCGGGTTGTTGTACAGGCCCAGCGGCAGATCGGTGGCATCGGCCACTTCGAGAAAA
>JBAXOA010000315.1:0-1815 GCA_037133495.1 Mariniphaga sp.
AACAGATTCCGGATGAAATTGAACGCCTTGTATATCAAATATTTTATGTTGAAATGACATAATGCGACCCTCCTTGTCGATGCTCGTTATCTCAAGTGTTTCAGGCAATGATTCCTTTTCAACAATCCACGAATGATACCGGCCTGCATTAAAGACCTCCGGTATATTATCGAAAAGATACGAATTGGCTACAATGGTTATTGGAGTCGAAATACCGTGCAAGACGTCGTTCATGTTCTGTAAAGTGCCGCCAAAAGCTTCGCCAATAGCCTGATGGCCGAGACAAACACCCAGCATTGGCTTTTTGCCGGCATAGTTTCTGATGACGGACAACATTGAGCCGGCTTCTTCAGGAAGTCCGGGTCCGGGTGAGAAAACAATTTTGTCAAATAAATCGGGATCTTCCTTAGCCACTTCATCATTTCGTTTTACTTCCACGGTAACCCCTTCCATCTTTTTTAAAGCATGAACCAGGTTGTAGGTGAATGAGTCGTAATTATCGATTACTAATATTTTCATGTTTTTATTGCGTTAATTAAATTTATAGACAACAAGTCAATTATTTAATCTCTTTGGCCATTATAATTGCCTTTTTTAGTGCTGCCAGTTTATTCCCAACTTCCTGCAATTCACTTTCCTCATTGGATGCTGCAACTACTCCAGCCCCTGCCTGATAAAACAAGGTATTGTTTTTACTCAGGAAAGAGCGGATCATAATCGCATGGTTGAAACAATTGTCAAAACCAATAAATCCGATGCACCCCCCATAATAACCACGATTTTGATTTTCGTATTTATCTATCAGTTCCATCGCCTTAAATTTCGGCGCTCCGGAGAGTGTTCCGGCCGGAAAAGAATCTCCCATCACCCGAACAGGATTTGCTCCTTCAGGAAGTATACCGGTTACCTTTGACACGAGATGAATCACATGCGAGTAGAATTGCACCTCGCGGAATAATGCCACTTCCACATTTGTAGCATTTCGGCTCAGATCATTACGGGCCAGATCTACCAGCATTACGTGCTCCGCATTCTCTTTCGGATCTTTCGAAAGTTGTTCCGCTAGCAAGCGGTCTTCTTCGTCATTACCCGTTCTTCGAAAAGTTCCTGCAATAGGGTTAATAGAAACTTTTCGCTGATTAATCTGAAGCTGCGCCTCCGGAGAAGAACCAAATATCTTATAATTGCCGTAATCAAAGTAAAACAGATAGGGTGACGGATTGATTGAGCGGAGGGCGCGGTACACATTAAAATCATCACCTAAGAATTGCTGAGCGTATTGTCTTGATAAAACAATTTGAAACACATCTCCCCGAAAGCAGTGTTCTTTCCCTTTAGCGACCATATTTTTAAATGCCTCATCAGTAATATTTGAACTTTCACCGGCAACGGTGTCAAAAGAGAAAGTGGCAAAATTACGACTGATCAATAAATCTTCGATGGCCTTTAGCGAAGAGATCTCTCCTTCGAAGAGATTCTCAATCAACTGAATACGATTCTGATAATGATTGATGGCAATAATATAATGGTAGAAAGAATAATGAATTTCGGGTATCGCATAATCCGGATTCACCGGGTTGTTAAATTTGATGGTCTCGAAATACTGCACCCCATCATAGCTCACATAGCCAAAGAACCCATTGGCTGGCAGTTCGGGCAAATTATTTTCCGGCTTGAAACAACCAAAAAAAGCTTCCATCTCATCAGCCAGCTGTCCGTTTTGGATGATTTCTCCGGTTACAATAGTCCCGTCAGGATATTTTTTAGTGGTTTTGAATTGCTCGACCTCAATAGAAGCTTCGGGCTTAAGGCAGA
>JBAXOA010000316.1:0-1804 GCA_037133495.1 Mariniphaga sp.
CCTAAACTGAGCGATTTCATATAAAAAAAGCCTCAATATTCTTGGTTAAAATGTTATATTATAATGGGTAACAAGCAATTACCATTTGTAACGTAACACAAACCAAGAAATCAGGAGGCTTTATGTCAGAAGATACAAAAAACAGTCGCAAAAAAGACCTTTACATCAGCTCTATTGAGCCAACCAATGATTGCATTACCAATCGTGCAGGGCTGTCGTTGTTTGCCTCATATCTGCGGAGCAGTAAACTCATACAGATTATGGGAAAACTGTTCGGTTTCATGCGGAAAAACAAAAAAGGTGTCCCTGTTGTTGATATGCTTATTCAATTGTTGTGTTTTTTTATGGATGGTACCAGCCCACACCTTACATCGTTTGATGAGCTTATCAAAGACAACAGCTATGCCCCATTGATTGGTTGTAATCCTGAACACTTGGCATCGTCTCATGCTGTCAAGCGATTTTTCGGAGCATTCCCTTCTAAAGATCTGCTTTTCCGTCATTTGCTGCAAAAGATCTTTTTATGGCGCCTAAAGATTAACCAACCCGCAGTTATTGAACTGGGCATTGATTCTATGGTGTTGAATAATGATGATGCACTGCAACGAGAAGGTGTTGAACCAACGTATAAGAAAGTGAAGGGTTTTCATCCCGTACAGATGAATTGGGGCCGGTATTTTGTTGATGCCGTTTTTCGAGTTGGCTCAGACCACTCGAATCATGGTCACACCGTTGGTGAAATGATACGCACTATCGTTGCTAAAATCAGAAAAGAATATAAAGCTGACGTACCAATAATTATTCGCATGGATTCCGGTTTCTACGACCAAAAGTTGTTCAAAATCTGTGAATTTTTGAATGTCGGCTATGAATGCGGCGGAAGACTTTACAAAAATGTTAAAAAAGCTGCTACGGAGAGCACAAGCTGGTTTAATTTTAACTCTCACGATAACAAGGAGATATGGGAGTATACCGAGTTTATGTGCAAACAAGAAAAATGGGACATACCTCGTCGTACCATTTACAGCCGTCTCATTCTGCGTGACAGGCAATTTGTGATACCAGGATTAATAAATACTGATAGTTCGATAATTACTAACATTGGTATAGGTGGTGAAATTGACAATCTTCTTCGTCAAGCTGGTGCAGAAAATCTTCTTTTAGCCCACAATATTCTTGGAAATTATCACAACCGAGGCAATGATGAATTGGCCAACCGAGCCATAAAAGATTTTGGTGAAGAAAAGTTGCCATTTAAGCATTTTCATTCAAATGCGGCATGGTATTTTTTTATGCTGATTAGCAATAATATGTTCGAAAGCTTCAAGACGGATGTAAGTTCATCTGTTATTGCTACAACAGTTTATGCGACTACTTTTCGTCGGAGACTCATTGATACAGCAGCAAAAATTGTTCGCTATGGGAGAAAACTCATTATGAAAGTTCCGGTAGCCTGCTTTCATCGATTGAAATTCGATCTACTTTTTGAGCGCAGTTCAAACGTTGCCGTTATGCTGTGTTAAGCGACACTGCACGGCATTAGATTTGCATTATGCCATCTGGTATTGGGTGCCTGTGTCCAAAAAGAGCCTGCCATAGCCATTTTCTCTGATTATCCTGATATTGTTCCACTCGGAGCGTTGCTATCAAGAAAATCGACAGCCAGAGCCGTCATGGATATTCGTTTTTTTGTATAAATCAGGTATATTTCGGCTTTTTGGCTATAAATTTTCATTCTTGTTTTTTTTTGCTGTATTTCGGATTTGGCTCTGGTACCTGGCTTTGATTATCGCTCAGTTTAGGT
>JBAXOA010000317.1:0-1776 GCA_037133495.1 Mariniphaga sp.
GATAAAGAAATGATCAGTGCTCCTGGATAAATATTTAAATGCGAAAATGAGATTTATGAGTACTATAACTGAGAAGGCAAGAATTTGCCTGGTTTTGGCAGAATTTGCAGGAAGAATTTGTCGCTCCGATATCATAAATAATAGCTGTTTTACAATCGGGTCAGAAAATTTTCGGGTATTTTACCGGATTGTAATCGTGCATAATGTTATAGATGCAATCAAAAACATCCTCTGCATTTGGATTTGAGAAATAATCGCCATCCGTACCATAAGCAGCCCTGTGTGCCTGGGCAGTAACCGTACGAGGTTCGGCATCAAGGTATTGGAATCCTTTTTGTTCTTCCAGCACTTTCTGCATCATATAAGCGGTCGCACCTCCGGGGACATCTTCGTCGAAGAATACAATTTTATTCGTCTTTTTGAGCGCTTCAGCTATCATTGAATGAATGTCGAAAGGCTCCAGTGATTGTACATCAATAAGTTCAACCGATATTTTGAAGTCGCGGAGTTGGCTTACAGCATCCTGGGCAACGCGTACGCACGAACCATACGTAACTAATGTAACATCAGTACCTTTATCAATAATTTCGGGAACACCTACCGGTATTGAGAATTCGCCGATATTCGAAGGCCTCTTTTCCCGCAAACGATATCCGTTCAAAGGCTCTATAATTAAAGCAGGTTCATCGGATTGCAGCATAGTATTGTAAAAACCTGCAGCTCTTGTCATGTCGCGGGGAACTAGCACATAAATGCCGCGTATGCTGTTAATTACCATGCTAAGCGGAGAGCCGGAATGCCAGATGCCTTCCAGGCGATGACCACGCGTCGTAATAATCATCGAAGCTTTCTGCCCGCCGCGTGTGCGGTACTGTAAAGTTGCCAGGTCGTCGCTCATCACTTGCAATCCATAGAGCAGGTAATCAAAATACTGGATTTCTGCTACAGGTCGTAATCCTCTCACAGCCATTCCGATTCCTTGTCCGATAATGGTGGTTTCACGAATACCAGTATCAAAAATGCGTGTTTCGCCATATTTTGCCTGCAAGCCTTCGTAAGTTTGATTTACGCCACCAATCTTACCAACATCTTCTCCAAAAAGAACAAGTTTTTCATTTGATGCAAACTGGTAGTCCCAGTTGTCGCGAAGAATTTCGCGCCCGGGCACCAATAATGCATCATCGGCGTACGTCGGTGCAACCGGTTTTACTTTCAGGGCTGATTCTTCATACTCACTGTAAAGGAAAGTATTGAACTTTTCGTGGCTTACTTTAAGTTCTTTTTCGAGCCAGGCAGATACATTTGTTTTTAGCGAATTGGAAGGATTACTGCATGAATTGCAGATTAATCGTAGTATTTTTTTTGCTGCCGACATTATATCTTTCCGGATAGGTTCGGCAACATGGCGTAAATCTTCTTTAATGGAATTGATGCGGGCCGTTTTTGCACAATTGCAGGTTGTAACGTCAGCAATGGCCAGAAATTCATCCCGAAGCTGAATGAGAGGCTTCTGGTAATGGCTCCAGGCCGCTTTTTTAGCTTTTTTTACAGCATCAATCGATTCAGTTTCAATCCCTCTAAGTTCTTCATCTGACGCAATATTTTCTGCAATGATCCATTGCCGCATCTGTTTAATACAATCAAAATCCTTCTCCCACTCCAGTCTTTTGGCTGATTTGTACCGCTCGTGTGAGCCTGAAGTGCTGTGTCCTAATGGCTGTGTTAATTCAGTAACGTGGAATAAAACGGGAATATGATTTTTACGACACTCAGTTA
>JBAXOA010000318.1:0-1770 GCA_037133495.1 Mariniphaga sp.
GCTGCTGGCCTTGCCCCACAAGAAGTCGGCCAGTTGCACCAGAAACAGTTTGGACGGGTCCAGCATCTCGAGTGCGTCGATGGGTGTCCCCTCGGCGAACATTTGAAACGTGTCAGCTCCCAGTGCCAGGCCCAGGTTTGGCATGTCGGCTTCGCAGACAATGTCCCAGGCCCGTGGGAATTGTGTGACCGCCTGTGCGCCGGGAATCGCGCTGTACGCGACTCTGATGTTCATCGGAATGGCCAGCATGGCCAGCTTGCGCAGGTCCCGCGCCAGGTCACGGCTCTTGGAACTGGACTCGCTCAGGGTTGATGACTGCACCAGCAGCAAACGAGAACCGAGCGCGCGACAGATTTCCATCATGGATTTTGCGATGTCGATCTTGTAGTCATGCAAGGGGCCGCTCAGGCCTTCAAAATCGCGCAGCACCTGCAAGCCCGTGATGCGCAACCCGCTCTCGCGCACGGTGGCCACCGCAGCCTGCAGACCATCGGGGTGGTCTACCAGTTCGCCTGCCGCGAGCATGACCTGTGAAAAACCGGCGTCCCGTACGGCTGTCAAACGGGCTTGCAGCGGCCCGCTCAGCGAGGCTGCAGTCATGCCGAAGTTGTCGATGTTTCCGCTGTAGTGGCTCATTTCGTTCAAGCGCGTTCGTTGTGGACCAGCTCAAAGCTGACGCTGCCCATCGAGGTTTTGCTCAAGGCACCCCGGGATTCCACGTGTACGCCGCGAGATTCAACAAATTCGACACCGCGGCGCCCCAGTTCGGCTACGGCGCTCAGCACATCAGCGGTTCCCAGACCAATGCGTTGCATGCCTTCGTCGTCGTCGACATCGAGCACGCCGGCTTCGGGCTCGATCAGCTGGATGTAAAAACGGGAATGTGCGGCACACGGACTGCGCAGAATACGTCCCTTGGGCAGGACCCCGAAACGTTGTTCGGCGGGCAGATCCGTAAAGCCGAACAGTTCGCGGTAAAACTCGGTCCAGTCTTCGGTGCGGTCGTTGCCGATGTACTGCACAACGCCGAAGAAGTGCAGGCCGCACAGTGCGGGTGGGCGCAGGTCGACCATGGGGATGGGTGTGAAATCAACGTCATAAATGGAAAACTTGTCATAGCGGTCGACAAAGTAAATCCGGCTGTTGCCGACACCGTGGATGACCGGAATGTTGAGCTCCATGACTTCAACGTGCGTTGGCACACCCCAGGCGCCGTGCTCCAGCGCGCGCCGGTAGGCCGCAGCGGCATCGCGCACACGCAGTGCCATGGCCGCAATCACCGGCTTGTCTGTCAGCAAACGGCCATTGGCATGCGCGTTAACGATGATGTTGATGTCGCCCTGGCGGTATAGCATCACCTCGCGCGAGCGATGCCTAGCGATCGGGCGAAAGCCCATCATCTCCAGCACCTGACCCAGTGCCTGTGGCTTGGCGGTGGCGTATTCGATGAACTCGATGCCATCGAGTCCGATCGGATTGGCAGCTTCAACGATGGCTTCCCGGTCGGCGCCTGTCGCGTTGGTCATGGTGTTCTCCGTTTCAGTTCAGAGACAATTATGTGCCAGCTTGTGCGATTGAGCATTTGCCCGCAATTTGCGGATAAGGTCCTAGTAGTTGAGGCGCGCCACCGAGCGCAGGATTTCGGGTGTGGTGCTGCCGAAGCCGAAGAATTCAAGATAGGCTGGAATCATCTCGAACAGCATGTCAGAGCCGACCTGGATGCGGCAGCCGCGGGCCTGTGCCGCCTTTAGGAACGCCGTCATTTCCGCC
>JBAXOA010000319.1:0-1763 GCA_037133495.1 Mariniphaga sp.
TCTTTATAAACTTTTGTGCAATTCCTGCCATTTTCAAATTATTTATTAACATTCGATAATCAGCCCCTGGTAAAAACCCAATTATCGCCTTTGGAAAGTTCATGATTGAAATGATAACCACCTGCATCAAAACCAACCAGCAATTCATGATCAGTTATTTCGTTCTGAATTATAAATCGGCTCATCATTCCACGGGCTCTCTTTGCGAAAAATGAAATCATCGCATATTTATCGTTGCTGCGATCCTTGAAGGTAGGTGTGATTATCCGTGCTTTCAGCTTCTTAGTATTGACAGCTGCAAAATATTCCTGCGAGGCAAGGTTTATAAGAATATTGCTTCCTGACATTTTCAGGTTTTTCTTTAGTTGATCTGTAATTTTGTCGCCCCAGAATTTATAGAGATTTTCACCTTTTGGAGTGGCGAAAGAGGTTCCCATATCTATACGGTAAGGTTTTATCAAATCTAAGGGTTGTAATAAACCATACAAGCCCGATATTATTCGAAGATGATTTTGTGCAAATTCAATTTCCTGGCTGGAAAAAGTGTTTGCTTCCATGCCGTCGTAAACATCGCCATCGTATGCATAAATAGCTTGCTTTAAAGTAGCGGTTTTCCAGGATGCGTAACGTTCGGCGTTAAGGTGGGCCAGTTTAGGAGAAATATCCAATAACGAACCAAGTTGCGATGATTTGAGTTTACCTAACTTACTGGCCAGGTAATCAGCTTCCTTCAAAAAGAGAGGTAAAGTGCTGACAGCAAAGGGAGCAGTGCTCTCAAAATTAAGCGATTTGGCCGGCGAGATAATTGCAATCATAATAGAGTCTACTTTGAAACGTGTGAAGAAATTTCTTTCAAACGCTGTTCAGGACTGAGAGTAGTATACTTATCACTCAGTTTATAAACGACTCCATGATTTGTAAACTCTATACTTATCATTCCTATTGCAACAAATCCGGCTATTATATTTTCCGCTGTTTTACTGTTGATTTTGGCCAGTTTACAATATTTTGATTGTGTTACGGTTGGTTCCGTTTCAAGGTAAGTGAGAAGGAGTTTTTCACTTTCTGTGAATTTAATGAATGTGCCAGTTTTCAGGTTTTTCCACTTATATGCTTTGAGCCATACGCTGTTAACCGCGTAATTCTCATCTTTTACACGAATGTAAATAAGGTAATCCTCTTTCTCAACCGGTGCCGAATGTAAGGTTCCTTTTATTGCAGGTACAATAATTTCCAGAACACGCTTTTGGTTCACAGTCCACTCTTTCACTTCGAAGGGGACAACCGGTCGTGTATACATATCGGAAGCAGCCTGAACCATGTAGAATTCTTCCTCTGTGCGAACTCCTGCTATTGACCCGTTGTCTTTCACTCCAATCAGCAGCCTTCCGCCATCGGTATTGGCAAAAGCGGCAAGAGTCCGGGCAATTTTGCGTGAATCGTTAATTCCGAATTTAAAATCAAGTTGCTGGTGCTCGCCTTCGGCAATCAGCTTCCGGATATATCCTTCGTTTGGTTCTGCTTCGTGTGTTATACGGGAGTGTTGCTGGGGCATAGTATTTCTGTATTGGAATAAGGAGTAATGTTACTTTTATTGGAAGTTAATGATATTCAGGCAATTTTCATTGGTGCACGAGAAATTACCTCTGCATCTTCTTTTTTTAACGCGAAGACGCAAAGGTAACGCAAAGGGCGCAAAATATTATGAATTCCTATAAAATCCTGTACACAACTTAAAAATCTATTTAAACTTAAGCAGAAGG
>JBAXOA010000320.1:0-1762 GCA_037133495.1 Mariniphaga sp.
GCGGTAAGTCTGCTAGTGTCCTTGGTCTAGCTTTTAATTTACAGGCTAAGGGCTTTGCATGTGCTATAAGTTGAACTATTCAAAATCTTTATAGTCATTTGCCTAGTAGATTATATAACAGGCCTTCCATTTATTATGATGAATACTATTGATTGGTGCATCAGTTATGCCTCATTGTAAGATGTATTAGAATTGTTCCCTAAGGATGTTAAAAAAGAATTGGAATAAGTCCCGACACTTAACCAATTATACGAAACTATCTCAATTGTGAAACAATAAAAATGTGAATAACCAGCGGTTTCCGTTCGGTTGAATCCCGCTGAATTTATTCAGCGGGTATTCTTAAATCCTTGCCAATGAAAAAAGTAATTTTTCTCTTATTAATGTATGTTCATGCTTCAGCATGCAGTAAAAATGCTTTTCAGGATAATACACTGTCTGCTTATACTACAGATACTTCTGTGTTAATTTCTACAGATAAAGCTGTTTATAAACCCGGCGATAAAATCAATTTTTCAATTGATAAGTCCTTACCTGTTACTGCTAAAATCAGATACCGGCAGTTGAGTAATGTTATTACAGAAACAAATATAAACGGGCTAAGCTGGCAGTGGACTGCCCCCTCATCAGATTTTACCGGTTATATGATCGATGTGTACAATATTCAAAATGGAGGAGAAAAAATATATGGCAGTATTGCTGTAGATGTTTCTTCAGACTGGAGTCATTTTCCACGTTATGGTTTTCTTTCTGCCTTCGGTCAGCTGAGTAATACCTATATGGATTCTGTCATGAATAACCTGAACCGGCTTCATATGAATGGTTTAGAGTTTTATGACTGGGATTATGAGCATCAGCAACCGCTTGCAGGAACCGTATCCAATCCTCAAAGCTCCTGGTTAGATATTGGCAGCCGTACTAATTACCAATCCACTGTGAATTATTATATTTCTGCTGCCCATATGCATAATATGAAGGCGATGTCTTATAATTTATGTTATGGCGCACTGAATGACGCAGCATCCGAAGGAGTTTCTGACCAATGGTATATGTACACCGATCAGAATCATCAGGCAAAATATTCGCTTAACCTTAGCGCCCCTTTTAAAAGTTATATTTATCTTCTTGACCCTTCCAATACTTCCTGGCAACAATACATAGCTGCAAATAACCGGAATTTGTATGCGGTGTATAATTTTGATGGCTATCATGTTGATCAGATGGGTGATTTGGGCAAAACAACATATAATTATAACGGTAATGCGTTAGATCTGCCTTCGGGTTACGCTTCTTTTCTTAAAGCAATGATTACTGCAGCACCTTCAAAAAGATTGGTGATGAATGCAGTGAATCAATATGGGCAGCAGGGTAATATAGCAACTTCTCCGGTAGACTTTTTACACACAGAAGTATGGTCACCGAATGAAGCTTACAGCGATCTTGCTACAATTATTCAAAATAATACAGCATGGTCAAACAACAGCAAAAAAACAGTACTTGCGGCTTATTTGAATTATAATGTTGCCAATAACACAGGGTATTTTAATACCCCCGGAGTATTATTTGCCGATGCGGTCATTTTTGCTTTTGGGGGAGCCCATATTGAGTTAGGTGACCATATGCTCTGCAAGGAATATTTCCCAAATTCAAATCTTCAGATGAAACCTGATTTACAAACTGCCATTGTTAATTATTATGATTTTTTAACCGGTTATGAAAACCTGTTAAGAGATGGCGGTAATTTTAATAATCCTGCGATTGT
>JBAXOA010000321.1:0-1761 GCA_037133495.1 Mariniphaga sp.
CTGGCATATCTTGGCGCGCACTTCTCGCCAGTATGTTGCTTCTAAATTCTCACGACACGGCTCGATTTAGAAATGTTGTTGGCGGAAATGTAGAACGACATTTCGCGGGAATGGGATTGCTTTTGACGTATCCGGGGGTTCCTTCAATTTTTGCCGGTGATGAAATTGGATTGCGCGGAGCTTGGGGCGAGGATGCACGACGCACCATTAATTGGGATGAGCGAAGCGAATGGGATACCGAGTTCTTAACTCAAGTAAAAACTTTAATAAATATCCGCAAGGAAAGTCATGCACTTGCCTATGGTGGACTTCGATGGATCGCCATTCAAAATGATTATGTGGCCTACCTTCGCGAGAGCGAAAAAGAGAATGTTTTGGTCGTTGTTGCTCGTACAGCAGCGGAGATAAAAGTTGATCTTTCCCCTTGGGGTTTAGAAGTGAAAACAAATTTGTACGGGCCAGTTGTACGCGGCAATTCCTTCAGATTCGTCACGACATCGGCAGATGTCGGAATTTGGCAACTCTCCGATTCTGGGAAGTAGTTGAAAATTCAGTTATTTTCGCTACTTTCGAATATAACGATTTCATATCATTACTTTCATCAGGCGCAGTTTTGAGCGTAAAAAGCGGTCAAGCGCTAGGAAACGCGAGTTAGCCCTCGTGTCCTGCCTTGACTAAACCCCCTTATTTTGTTGGACTTTGCGCACTCGTCTCGATCCCTCGTTGAGACTATTTCTACCTAATTAGGAGTCGTATGATTCGCAAGAATTTTGGCAAGGCTGCTATTGCAGCAGTCGCAGCCTCTTTGGGACTTGGACTGATGCAAGCACCAGCCCACGCCGCAACAAAGACACTTGTCGTTTGGGCAGATGAAACCCGTGGACCAAACCTGCAAAAAGTTATTGCAGCAAAGGGCGACTGGGTTCCTGGCTACACCATCAAGATTGTTCCTTTCTCAAGCTTTGATGCACTGAAGACCGCCTTCGACAACGCAACTGACCTCACCGGTCCAGATATCGTTGTTGGCGCAAATGACTGGGTCGCAACTGGCGCTAAGAATGGCAAGTTGGCTCCGTTTACACCTTCATCATCAGTTCGTGCAAAGTTCACCGCTAACAACTTCTTTGATCTTTCTTACAAAGGCGTTCTCTACGGTGTACCACTAGATATCAACAACGTAGCGATGATCTACAACACCAAGCTTGTTGCTGCAAAGCCACAGACACTTGGTCAAATGGTCAACTTCTACACCGCTAACAAGTCAGCACTTGGATTGACCGCTGGTCTCTGCGTAGCTGGTGGCGGAATGTCATGGGGCGCAGCCTCAGTCTTGGGTGCACTCGGTGGTGCTCCATACGTTATGACCGGTGGAACAGTCAGCACAACCGCTGATCCAGTTCCTGCAGCAGTTGCTGCAAACATCAAGACTTACTTCCTTGGTAAGAATGGAAAGAGCAACGGCTTCTTCCCAGCAACAGACACTGGTTGCAAGGATGCATTCCTCAAGGGAACCGTTCCATTTGCCATCATCGGTAACTGGGAGTGGAAGGACTACACAGACAAGGGATTCACCATGAATCTCATGCCAGTTCCAGCCGTCAAGCATGGTTCCATGGGCAGTGCGTTTGCATCAGTCTCTGGCGCAATGTTGACTGTTTATGCTGCAAAGCATGGCGTAGATCAGGGTGCAAAAGACTTGCTCAATAACTTCTTCGGATCAACTGCCGGTGCAGTTGCTTACGAGAACATTGAACTTCGTCC
>JBAXOA010000322.1:0-1749 GCA_037133495.1 Mariniphaga sp.
GTATTTTAGGGAATTTATTTAATTTAGAATCGGGCCATACAATCTGGCAGGGATATTAAAAAAAGACAATTGAAGGGGTTTGCTGATAACTTCGCCCTTCAATTGTCATCAATTGCTATTATGGTTGTGTTTTAGCCGCTTTCAGCCTTCTTTTTTCGGCGGCCTTTGCTTTTGCGGCTATCTGTGCTGCCGTAAGTGGAACCTTTCTTACTCCTTTTCGCAAATGACTGAAGGTGTATTCTTTGTATTTAGCAGGATCGTTCTTTTGATAAAGGATTTTACCTGCTTTTAAAATTTCCTTCAATTGAGTGTGCAGATCATTAAACTGAGTGAGATTGGCCTGAACAATTTCAGTGCGGTTAGCGCTGATGGCATGAGCATCCTGTTTGTTTTTGCTGATGGCTTTTTCGGCTGCAGCAAATTTAGATGACAGGTCTTCGGTCAAGCCAACGGCTGTGAGAGCAGCTTTGTGCTTTTTAATATTAGTGCTCACAGTATGTAAAGAAGAAAGAACTTTCTCCACATCCTTTTTGCTGATTCCCTCACGAAGCCCTTTTATTCCAAACCCGGCCTCGCTAAGTATCAATTCAGGCTTCATGTAATCGAGATAACCTCCCAGGCGGTCGGCTCCTTCGGTCAGATCACTCATTTGCTGATGAATAATATCATTAATACGTTTTACCTCCTGTGTTTCGGAGAGGGGAGCAACCATTTCGGATAAATCAGCAATCCGCTTGTCAAATTGTTCATCATACGGCTTTTTAAACCGGGGAGAATAGGCTTCAAACACGTTTTGGTCATGTTTGAAACTGGAAAGAGCAAAACCACAAATTACAGGCAATTCTTCGTCCTTACAACTGTAATGACGTACTACAGGATCATTCATAAATGCAGGTTTTAATGTTAATAGTTAAAGCGTTAATTACAGGTTATTAAATGTATGCCAAATATAGGGATATTAATCCAAATAGATACTCTCAGGTGCAAATATTTTATCTTTTTTTTTAAACTTTTAATTTTATTAATGTTTTCGGGGGTTCTGGAAATAAATTCAGGAAGGAAGATTTTTCAAATCAAATAATCAATAGGAATTATTTCTCTAATATATAAGATGTTCAGTGAAATAGGTGGAAAATATTGATGGTCAGATATGAATATCCTCCCAAAATCATCCGATATATACCAGGCAGGAATCGCAAAAAGCTTAAAAAAGGTTGAAGTGAAGAAAGAAAAAACATGATTAAACCTCGAATGGAATTAACCTTAACCTTAATCTCAACCTCAACCTTTTTACTTCAATTTATTCCTGCTGATTTGTGTGCCAATACAATTGAAAAACTAGAGCCTCCCGTCAACCATCTCAATCGGTAGCAGCGATTTGATGTCATAAAGCACCGTGTTCTGTCTGCGTGATGAGAAATCGATATTCTTAAATTCATTATGGCTTACAGCCAGTACAATGGCATTATAATCATCTAGGTTGTATGCTGAAATAATATCCCGGCCATATTCATGCTTTACATCCGCTGCGTTGGCCCATGGATCGTAAATATCTACCCTGCATCCAAACTGCTCAAGTTCTTTTACCACATCTACAACCTTGGTGTTTCGTATATCAGGACAGTTTTCTTTAAACGTGATGCCCAGTACCAGTACCCTTGCGTTTTTAACAGGTACATCCTTTTTAATCATCAGTTTTACTACCTGCGAAGCTATCCATGCACCCATGCCATCATTCATGCGACGACC
>JBAXOA010000323.1:0-1744 GCA_037133495.1 Mariniphaga sp.
GTCGATGCCCGCACCCGCTGAGAGCGTCGCGGTGCCGATCTTGATGACAACCCGCCGGACCTTGCTGAAGTCGCGGCTCACTTGCCAGCCTTACCAGCCAACAAGTCTTTATGGGTAAAGGCTTTGCCGCCCTCGCCTGCGTAAGGGTCGACGATGTGGCCGTTGCCGTAGAGCTTCCACTTGTAGGTGACCAGACCGTCGAGCCCCACCGGACCGCGGGCGTGAAGTTTGCTGGTGCTGACGCCTACCTCGGCGCCTAGTCCGTAGCGAAAACCATCCGCGAAGCGCGTGGAGCAGTTCCAGAACGCGTTGGCGGTGTCGACCGAGTTCAGGAAGGTTTCGGCGGTGGCACGGTTTTCGGTGATGATCCCGTCGGTGTGACGACTTCCATACATATTGATGTGGGCCACCGCCTCATCGAGGCTATCGACCACTTTCACCGACAGGATGTAGTCGAGGTACTCGGTCTCCCAATCCTGCTCGAAAGCTTCTTTGGCAGAGGGGATGAGCTTTCGTGCAACAGGGTCGGCCCTCACCTCGACCTCCTTTTCATCGAAGGCCTGCTTGAGCGGTGGCAACAGGTAGGGAGCGATATCGCGATGCACCAGAACCGTTTCAACCGCGTTGCAAACCGCGACGTACTGGGTCTTGGAATCGATGATGATCGAGATGGCCTTTTGCACCTGGGCAGCGCCGTCCACATACAGGTGGCACAGCCCATCGGCGTGCCCGAGCACCGGTATGGTGGTGTTCTTCATGATGTGCTGAACGAACTCGTTGCTCCCCCGGGGTATGATGAGATCGAGGCAATCATCGAGCTCGAGCAGCGCCTGCACATCGTCTCGAGTTTCAGCGAGATGGAACCAGCCTGAGGGGACACCAGCTGCAGCGCTGGCCGATAAAAGCAAATCCGCCAGGGCACGGTTGGTATGAAGGGCCTCGGCCCCGCCTTTGAGAATCACAGCGTTTCCGCTTTTGAGGGACAAGGCCACCATTTGCACCAGCGCGTCGGGACGGCTCTCGAAAATCATCGCGATCACGCCTAAGGGACAGGTGACCTGATACAGCTCAAGCCCTTTGTCGAGCTCTCGTGCGCTCAGGGTTCGACCGACTGGATCCGGCAAACGGGCTACGCTCTCGACACCCTCAGCGGCCTGCGCAATCTTGACGCCCTGAAACTTGAGTCGCGACAACAGAGGGGTAGCCAAGCCAATCAGCTCCGCCGCCTCGAGGTCCTTTTGATTGGCAGCGGCCAACTCCAAAGCCCCTCGTCGCAGGGCGTCGGCCATCGCCTGAAGTGCCCGGTTCTTGGCCTCTGTGGTCATTGCGGTCAACTTCGGCGAAAGGGCCTTGAGGCGGCGGGCAATGGCCGGGATCGCAGTCGAAACAGGGGTACTCATACGACCAAACCTACCATGGAACAGCGTCTCTTTCAAAGGGGCTTGATTGTTCCCGCATTTTGATCATTGTTATAGCGTTATGGAAAAGAACGTTCTGGTCATCGTTGAGTCGCCCACAAAAGCCAAAACCATCAAGAAATTCCTTCCTTCGAGGTTTCAGGTGGAAGCCAGCGTGGGCCATATCCGTGACCTGCCTCAGACCGCCGCCGAGATTCCCGCCAACGTCAAGGATCAGGAATGGACGAGGCTTGGCATCAACGTCGAAGACAAGTTTGCACCGCTGTACGTCATTCCCAAGGACAAGGCGGCTCTTGTCCGGTCGCTCAAGGCGCTGGTCAAAGACG
>JBAXOA010000324.1:0-1729 GCA_037133495.1 Mariniphaga sp.
CCTCCCAATGCAACCGCTGTTCCATTAATGGTTACACCACTATTGGTTAACATCGCATTGCTCACTGAACCTGCCTGGATGCCGATTGTTTTAGCGGCACTACCATCATAAGTTCCGCCACCTAATTCTGCTCCCATTGTTAATGGATTGGCTACGCCCGCTGCAGTGATTACCGTATTTGTTACTGCTGTTAATCTTCCTTTTGTATCTACCGTAATAATTGGTACCTGTGTAGCTGATCCATATGTTCCTGCTGCAACTGTTGTATTTGATAATGTGGTCGCATTACCCACACTTGTTACATCGCCTGTTAAATCAGCATTCGTTGTTACTGTAGCAGCATTACCTGTAATGCTTCCTACTATCGGACTTGTTACTGTTAAGCCTGTTAATGTACCCACACTTGTTAGTGATGAGTTCACCACATTTGAAGCTAATGTCGTGCCGGTTAAAGTACTCGCATCCGCTACCGCTGTTACTGTAATTGACGAACTTCCATCAAACGGTACTCCATTAATATTAACCGGTGCAGCAAGTTTAGTCGCTGTTCCAGCATTGCCTGTTACACTTCCTACTATCGGACTTGTTACTGTTAAGCCTGTTAATGTACCCACACTTGTTAGTGATGAGTTCACCACATTCGCAGCTAATGTCGTGCCGGTTAAAGTACTCGCATCCGCTGTTACTGTAGCTGTTCCTCCCAATGCAACCGCTGTTCCATTAATGGTTACACCACTATTGGTTAACATCGCATTGCTCACTGAACCTGCCTGGATGCCGATTGTTTTAGCGGCACTACCATCATAAGTTCCGCCACCTAATTCTGCTCCCATTGTTAATGGATTGGCTACGCCCGCTGCAGTGATTACCGTATTTGTTACTGCTGTTAATCTTCCTTTTGTATCTACCGTAATAATTGGTACCTGTGTAGCTGATCCATATGTTCCTGCTGCAACTGTTGTATTTGATAATGTGGTCGCATTACCCACACTTGTTACATCGCCTGTTAAATCAGCATTCGTTGTTACTGTAGCAGCATTACCTGTAATGCTTCCTACTATCGGACTTGTTACTGTTAAGCCTGTTAATGTACCCACACTTGTTAGTGATGAGTTCACCACATTTGAAGCTAATGTCGTGCCGGTTAAAGTACTCGCATCCGCTACCGCTGTTACTGTAATTGACGAACTTCCATCAAACGGTACTCCATTAATATTAACCGGTGCAGCAAGTTTAGTCGCTGTTCCAGCATTGCCTGTTACACTTCCTACTATCGGACTTGTTACTGTTAAGCCTGTTAATGTACCCACACTTGTTAGTGATGAGTTCACCACATTCGCAGCTAATGTCGTGCCGGTTAAAGTACTCGCATCCGCTGTTACTGTAGCTGTTCCTCCCAATGCAACCGCTGTTCCATTAATGGTTACACCACTATTGGTTAACATCGTATTGCTCACTGAACCTGCCTGGATGCCGATTGATCTTGCAACTGTACCATCAAATATTCCGCCTCCTAATTCATTACCAATAGTTAATGGATAAACGACTCCATCCTTGCCAGTAGCTCCTGTTACACCAGTCAAACCGGTTGCACCAGTCAATCCAGTTGCTCCATCGATTCCATTTGCTCCTGTGGCTCCTGTAGCACCAGTCAATCCAGTTGCACCAACAGCACCAGTTGCTCCATCGATTCCATTTGCTCCTGTGGCTCCTGTAGCACCAGTCAATC
>JBAXOA010000325.1:0-1729 GCA_037133495.1 Mariniphaga sp.
TTGCATGAGCGCTTCCCGCAGGCTCGCGTGACGCTCGACCCCAATGGCGGCTGGTTGCTCAAAGACGCTGTGCGTCTGATGCGTGACATGCGCGGCGTGGTGGCCTACGCCGAAGACCCCTGCGGTGCCGAGGACGGTTTCTCGGGACGCGAAGTCATGGCCGAATTCCGCCGTGCCACCGGACTGCCTACCGCCACCAACATGGTGGCAACCGACTGGCGCCAGTTAACCCATTCGCTGTCGCTGCAAAGCGTCGACATTCCGCTGGCCGATCCGCATTTCTGGACCATGGCGGGCTCGGTGCGCGTGGCGCAGACCTGCCGCGACTGGGGTCTGACCTGGGGCTCGCACTCGAACAACCATTTCGATGTGTCTCTGGCGATGTTCACCCAGGTTGCTGCCGCTGCGCCGGGCAAGGTCACCGCCATCGACACGCACTGGATCTGGCAGGACGGCCAGCGCCTGACGCAGGAGCCACTGCAGATCATCGGCGGCCTGGTGCAGGTGCCAAAAAAGCCGGGCCTGGGCGTTGCGCTCGACATGGTCGAAGTCGAGAAGGCGCACCAACTCTACAAGCAGCATGGCCTGGGTGCCCGCGATGACGCTGTTGCCATGCAGTACCTCATCCCCGGCTGGACCTTTAACCCGAAACGCCCGGCACTCGATCGTGCTTAACCCGTCAAACGAAACGCTCTGGCACTCAAACGCATAACAAAGGAATACGCAACATGAACATTGGATTTATCGGCCTGGGCATCATGGGTGTCCCGATGGCTCAACACCTCATCAACGACGGCCATCAGCTGTTTGTCAACACCGTGGGCCCGGTGCCCGCGAGCATCAGCGCCACATCGGCAAGCGTCTGCGCCAGTGCCGAAGAAGTAACGCGCAATACGGATATCGTTTTCATCATGGTGCCCGATACGCCTGACGTCGAGGCCGTGCTGTTCGGTGCCGGCGGTGTCGCGGCCGCGCTGCCGGGCGTGGCGCGCAAGATCATCGTCGACATGAGCTCGATCTCACCGATGGCAACCAAGACCTTTGCGCAGAAGATCAATGCACTGGGTGCCGACTACATTGACGCGCCGGTATCGGGTGGCGAAGTCGGTGCCAAGGCGGCCTCGCTCACCATCATGTGTGGCGGTTCCGAAAAAGCTTTTGAGACCGTGCGCCCGTTGTTCGAGAAGATGGGCAAGAACATCACCCTGGTTGGCGGCAACGGCGACGGGCAGACCACCAAGGTGGCCAACCAGATCATCGTCGCGCTGAATATTGCGGCTGTTTCAGAAGCCTTTGTTCTGGCCACCAAGGCGGGCGTCAACCCGGAAGCGGTATTCAACGCGATCAAGGGCGGGCTGGCTGGGTCAACGGTGATGAACGCGAAGGTCCCCATGATCCTTGACGGCAACTTCAAGCCGGGCTTCCGGATCGAACTGCACATCAAGGACCTGCAGAACGCGCTCGACACGGCCCACGCCCTCAACGTGCCGGTGCCGCTCACGGCGAACGTGATGGAGACCATGCAGGCACTCAAGATCGACGATATGGCCACCAACGACCATAGCGCCATCGTCCGTTTCTACGAGAAACTGGCAAAAGTCGAAGTCCGCAAGCAATAGAGGACTTCGGGGCATCATTCCCGCGAAGGCGACCGAAGGAAGTGCAGCGCCGGGAATCCAGTTATTGACTTGACTCTGGATCCCCGCCTTCGCGGGGATGACGAATTCTG
>JBAXOA010000326.1:0-1728 GCA_037133495.1 Mariniphaga sp.
GTGCCTGCACAACGACGGCAACGAGCGGTTGGAGTTCCGTGGGGTGAAGGTTGGTCCGTGGAAGTGAGGCTAGCGGCCGCATCCCTCCAGCAATTCCAACAAGCGCCCCGCAAAATACAGGGGCAGTGAAACGAGCTCGGTAGTTCCCGTTTCGGAAACCAGGCTTTGTGTGGACGGAAGGTTGAGATCGAACCTCACAGCCACCGGGGGCTTCTTGGCACCCACGAACTGCTGAAGCGACTTGAGGGTTCCTGCCTTGCCTGACTTCACCTCGATCGGGACAACCTGTGTTCCTTGGGCGATCAGAAAATCGAGCTCGGCGTTGTTGGAGCGTCCTTCGCGCAGCCAATAGTGAAGCTCGGGCAGCTGCTTGCCACCAAACCGACCCAGCAACTCTTGCCCCACAAACTGCTCGGCCAGGGCGCCCTCGTTGAGCAGTCTGCGTTCATCCAGCGACTGCGTCTGTGGCCAGGTCATGCCGAGAACCAGGCTGACCAAGCCGATGTCGAGAAACAGCAACTTGAACGTCGACGAGTCTTGACCCGCACCCAGAGGGACCCCCGAACCGTCAGAGTGGTACACCGGAGTACAGATGCGGGCCTTGCACAGCAGGTCGAGGGCCGTGCGCACCTCGCCGCTTCGGTCGTCGGGGGAAAGGTGTGTGAACTTCACTTTGCGACCCAACTGGGCAGGCACCGTGCGGAAGATCCGTTGCAAGCGCGCCAGCTGAGCCTGGCGGGCGTACTTGGCAAAGTCGTCGACATAGGTGTCGAGGATGGTCCGCTGAACCTCGGCCACGCGATCGAACAGTTTGGTATCGAGCCACGTCTGTACCGCTTCGGGCATTCCTCCCACGATCAGAAACTCTCGTTGCCTGTGCAACAGCGCGTTGTGACGGCTCACGGGCAGGGGGTCGCCCATCTTCCAGTCAAGGTAGAACCGGTGAAGTTCGGCATCGGACGCCAAAAGGAACTCCGCAAACGAGAGCGGCCCCAGGTGAAGGTAGGTGATGCGTCCCACCGGCATCGAAAACCTGTGGTCAGCCAACGCAAACTCGAGGAGCGAGCCCGCAGCGACGACCGCAAGTTCGGGCATGTCTTCAAAAAAGTACCTGAGGGCAGCGATGGCCTCGGGTACCGCCTGGATTTCGTCAAGAAACAGCAGCGCAGAACGCTTTTCGCGGATTTCGCCAGCCAGACCCGCCAGTTCGCCCAGGATGCGGTTCAGATCACCGCTGGCAAACGCGTCGCGGAGGAACAGGTGCCGCTCGAGGTTCACCTCGTGGAGCGCCAAGCCTTTGTCCCGGGCGAAAAGCCGCACCAGAGTCGACTTGCCGACTTGCCGTGCTCCCCGGAGCACCAGAGGCTTGCGAGGGCTCGATCGAAACCAGAGGTCCAGCTGTTTCTGCGCATCCCTCTCCATAATACCCCCCTAAAACAGCATCAAGTGTGCTCATTTGATGGGGTATTGGCAAGAGGGCTTACGAGCCACTACCTTGACCCACGGGCAGTGCGCACGTAATATGTGCATATGACCAACATCACTTTGTCGATCGACGAGGAACTCCTGAAGCTGGGCCGCGAATATGCTCGCACGCAAAACCTGTCGTTCAACGTCTTGGTTCGCAGGTTGGTGGAACAGACGGTGACCAAGAAGGACTCCCAATGGCTCGATGCGACGTTTGAATACATCGACGAAAATGTGAAATACGCCGAGGGCAGCACTTGG
>JBAXOA010000327.1:0-1724 GCA_037133495.1 Mariniphaga sp.
AACCACAGAACCTGGTCGCGGAATGAATTGATTGCCCGTGCTATTTCTTGTTGTGTCTGTATTCCACCGTATTCATCACAGGTTTTACCAAGGTATTCGTCCCACTCCCACTGGCAACTCCAGCCTGCCATCACCAAGATCCCATATTTATCACATAAATCATATATGTCCTGCGAGTTTCCCCAAATGCTTTCGAGGCGTATGGTGTTCAGGTTCATGTGTTTTACATATTGAACCTGGGTTTCAATGCTTTGAAGGCTATCGCGCAGAAAAATATCATCAGTCCATCCGGCACCTTTAATCAATACTTCTTTCCCATTCAGTTTAAATCCTTTGTGCCCGGAGGAATTCACATACATTTCAATCTGCCTGATTCCGAACTGGATTTTTTCGGCATCAGAAATTTCTTTTTTAATACTGAAACGTAGGTCAAGCGTATACAACTCGGGTGAACCAAGGTTATTGCACCACCAGATACGTGGATTTTTTATATGAAGATCGGGTATTTGCTCCGGAGTAAGCACTACATCAAGAGTTTGTCCGGCATTTAATTCGACAGGATAACTGAATTCCCGGTTTTCGATTTTTCCGATGAGAATGCCGTTAACTGTTTTTGATGAATTATTTCTCAGGCTGGTTTTTATTGTCAGCGAAGCTTCCGCGAGAGTGGCAGTATTTACCTTTGATTCAATGTAGGTGTTATTAACGCTAACTTCGCCAGCAATTTTCAAATATACTTCGCGCCAGATTCCCATGTTCTCGTCGGCCGGTCGTGGGTTCCAATCCACAAATCCAAGGTTAAAATCGCCGGGTTGCGCCCTGAAAATTTCTACAGCAAGCACATTGTTTTTCTTTTGCAGCAGTTTTGTAATGTCAAATTCAAACCTGCGAAATGTTCCGAAAACAGAGTCTCGTGAAGCTATCTGCTTTCCATTAAGCCAGATATTGGCATAGTAATTTAATCCATCAAAATGAAGAGTAACATGCTGTCCTTGCTTGATTTCAGGAGTCTCAAATTGTTTGCGGAACCACCATGAATCGTCAAATTGCTTCGTATCGATGTTTTTATAATTATCACCAACAAAAATATCTTTATACAGCCCATTACGGGTAAGCGCACCCATAACTGTTGAAGGGACTGTAGTTTTTAGCCAGTTTCCGGTATTTATGTTGTTGCCGGAAATTTCTGATCCTTTTAAATCAACTTTAGTGGATTGCTGTACACACCAGTTTTCTTTTAAAAGAACGTTGCCAGAAAAGTCGATTACTTTCTGTGCGGAAGAACTTGCCGTGTAAAGCAGGCAAATCAGTATCCCGATTGTTAGTAGCAATTCTTTTACCATGATTGGAACTTTTATGTAAATTATCAGAATAGTAACCGGATTGAAGAAACAATGAAGGGAAAACTTATTTAGGATCCGAAAATAAAATACTATACGGATTCGTACTCTGTAATATCAGCTCAAAGCTAATCTTTTTTGACTAATGCTGCAGCACCAAGCAAAGCGATGTTGTCAATTTTTGATTTAAGAATTTTCAGCCTTTTAATTGTTTCAGGGTACTGGAAATCGCTCAAGGATTTTAGCATCGCCTCTTCGAAAAAAGCGTATGCTTTGGAAATTGAACCACCTAGCACGATTGCTTCCGGATCGTAGGTATAAACTACTGCTTTTATAACATTTCCAAGATGAAAACCATATTCGGCCCAGATTTGAATTGCTGCT
>JBAXOA010000328.1:0-1716 GCA_037133495.1 Mariniphaga sp.
ATCATGGCTTGAGGAAGTTTTGCTAGATCATCAATTGAGCTATGTTGCTGTCTAAGTGCATTAAGAATGCTCATAATTAGCCCTTACCAAGCATATTAAATAAGGATAAACCGCTTAGTCCTACACCAGCCAATTGACTTGCAAAGCTAGGTGGAGGAGCAGTAGTAGTTTGTGTTCCAGCCGTGTCACCCAAAGGTACACCACGGAGAATATTAGATAGGCTACCCAATTGTTGTTCTGGGAATGCCAAGGCTCTCATTTGATCTTGATATTGAGCATCCAATTGTTGTTGCCCAACAGCACGTTCAGAGCCACCATAAGCACCAAGAGCAGTAGCACGAGCCAAGTCAGATTGCTCTTGCAAAGCACCCTGTTGACCTAGTCCTTGACCTAAATTTCCATAAGCAGCAGCAGATCCTAGTTGGGCTTTTTGAGCAGCTTCAAATGCATTTTGCATACCAGTAGCTTGAATGCCACCCATTTTTGTTTGCAAGTTACGTTCAGCTTCAGATTGCATCAAAGCATTACGAGCGCCGCCATAAGTTCCTTGACGTGAAGATGCTAAGTTAGCACCCACTAAATTCTTTTGTGCATCACGCAGTGCTTCAGCTTTGTTTACATCGATAACATTCTGAGCATAAGGACTCATGTATTGCTGAGTTGCATTTGGATCAGTCATGCTGTTTAAAGCACCTAGACCCTGTTGATAAGCACCGTATCCAGTTGCAAACTGACCTGGCTGTTGCATATTGGCAATTTGTTGACCAGCTTGTACTTCAGTTGGTGACATACCAGCGATACGACCAGCACCTTCTAAGCCTTGAGCTTGAAGAGTATTTCCATAGGCAGTTGCATAATCTCTAGCAAATATCTCTTGTGCCTTTGGTAGCAAACCATACGATTGTTGATCCCCCGTAAAATACGGTTCTAGGACGGTTGGAATCGATTGTTGACCTGACGATACTGTAGTTGTTGATGCCATAATTTATCCTTTACGCAGCTATTAATTTGCGTGGGTTAATTTGTTTGCCTTGTTTCTTTTGACCTGTACGAGCTTGACGAACTCTATCCATCATCGAATAAAGTTGTTTTGCTCCAGCTTTAGATGAGCCATTTCCTAAATGAGAAACAACATCTGCTGGAATTACAAATTCACCATCTGCTAAACGAGCCTCTTGATTTCCATCGATACTTGCGTGGATTGAATCACTCATTCCATCGCCACCGCCAGATAAGAATCGTGGCTCTCCGCCCATAGCGTAGCCACCCATTGCATAATTCATCATTCCGCCATCAAAATTACTCATTGGACTTTGATTTGGCATACCAGTTTGATCATCAGGCGGATTTGGAATCATCCCACCCATTGCATACATATAAGGGTGCGCATGAATTGCATCAAGAGCACGTTGTTTAGCTGATTGGCTTTTAGTATTAAGCTCAGCTTGTGCAGCTTCAGCTTGTGCAAACGCTCGATCTGATGCAGCTTTTTGAGCAATTCCTTCATTAACTGCGCTAACTCCAGACTGACCCATAATAGCCATTGCAGCAGAAGGAAGACCAGCTTGAGTTGCAAAGTTTTTAGCAGCTAATTTATAACTATCTCCGCCAGCAGTTAAGTTTTCAGCGCCTTGTGCCATCATCTCTGGGTTTCTAAAGAAATCATTAGCATTCATTGATTTGCTAACGCCTTCTGTCTCAGTTAAAGGAGTCATG
>JBAXOA010000329.1:0-1713 GCA_037133495.1 Mariniphaga sp.
CCATCTGATGTAGTAAAACCATGAACCGGCGTAGAGAGGCAAAGCAGCCGTCACTAATAGATTGCTGCCGATCTGACCTTCGCAGAAATCGCTGTGCATGTTCATCCGTCACAGCCGCCATCCCGATTTGATTGGCCTTCAGCCATTGACTGAAATTGGCTACCAAGCGGATTTGCGGGGCAATTGTGCGTCGCTTGAATCCCTGCTCACACAAACGCTTCGCAAAGGCGTCAAGGTAGGGCGCCAATGGGCCCTGGGGTGGGCGCAACAGCGACCACAGCTTCTCACTTGATTGTTCCATTTGATCCTCCAAAAAAAGAGTGGAGGAAAAATGCTATGCCGAGTAAAGCGGCCCCGCTCGTGAAGCCATCTCAATGATGGGTCCAACATACTCGGCATGTTCCGGAACTCGGCGTAGTGGGCCCTATGCCGAGCTCGGCATAGAGCCCAGTCGACCTGTCCTTGCTCACCAACGAGTGTGACTAAACGCAGGTAGGCTTCAGCCGCCGGTCTGGGCCGGTGATGGGAGACGAGATGACGGAAGTGATCAGGGCCACCAAGGTAGCCACGCTCGCAAGTCATCACGTACAGGCGGCTTGCTGTGAGCGTTGGAAACTTCTTGAGCGTCTCCAGAATGAATGGCAAGTACGGGTCAATGCGGCAGGCCCGCACATTGCCGATGCGTGGCAATCCGGCTTGATGCAGGACGCGTTCAACGGTGCCATGGTGAACCTGCAACTGGCGGGCGATGGTGCCCACACGCCAACGTTCGACATGGTAGTAGCGCAGGATTTGTGCATGAAGCTCAGGGGTCACGGGCATGGGAAAACTCTTTACGGTCAAATAAACGAGGGGCTCGGCGGATGCGGCGGCGCAGGAAATCAATCCGTACAAACAGACCACAGCAACATGGACAGAAATGACACCGCCCAGGCTCCTGCGATGCGTCATCAACGCGTGCCACCGCCACGGATGGCAGTAAAGCAGGCAGTGCCGGGGGTGGGGAACCCTGATGCGTCACCGATTGATCAGGTGTGGCTTGGCGCTCACGCCAGCGGCGAGTGCGCTGGGCATGTTTGAGACGACCAGAACGGCTGCATTGGTAGCGCTGTGCAGCCTGTTGTTGCAAGGCTTTACGGGTGATGGTTGCGCAATCTCCGGCGCAGTAGCGCTGGCCACGATCACACTGGCTGCATACGAGAACGGGCGCACGGCAACGCGCACACAGGAAACGTCGAGGTGGTGGTTCCATCGGCACAGCTGCACCGACGAGGGTTGGGCTGGACAGCGCCTGATGTTTCGTGAAATACTGACATCGGCAACGTCGCCCTCTCGGGCTCGGGGCACGGCGTCGGGCTTTACTTGCTTAGGGTTTGACCGGCGTCGTGCCTGCTCTCGCTTTATCGGCACGCCCCGTTTCTAACCGCTCATGCGCCAGTTGGCTACCTCAGCAACCTGGCCGCCAGTTCCCCCACCCAACAAATCTCCAAGGCCGTGTTTGCACTCGCCCTCCGGGCTCCTGCAAACACGGCCTTGCAGGCAACTCACTTCTATCCTTTGCCGCCAGATTTACGCGCTTATTGAAAGCCACTCACAACTGGCAGCCCGATAGCGAAACACCGTTGATTTTGTTGGCAAACCGTGATGAGTTTTATGCACGGCCCACGCGTACCTTGCATTGGTGGGAGGATGGACAGGTGCTTGCCGGCAAAG
>JBAXOA010000330.1:0-1707 GCA_037133495.1 Mariniphaga sp.
AAAAATCCGTGAAATCTGCTTAATCCTTTTTAATCCTGGTTAAGACCTGTTTTTTAAATCCAGAATCTTGCCAGACAGTTTTAAAAAGAGTATAAAAAGATTACTTTCGCTTAATAAAATACTCATAATAGTTTGCATTAAAAATGAACGTAACTATGATGTAGTAGTCTGATAATCAATTGCAAAATGCCTAAATAATAAATCCTGAAACTAAATCAAAACCCTATGAAAAGATATGTTAAAGTTGCCCTGATAATTATTGCTGTTGTAGTGATAATTGGAGTCTATTACGGAGTTAAAATTTATACGGTGATCATGGGCAGCGAGCCCTTAACCGGAAAGCTCGAAAATATCCCGGCAAAAATGGCTGTTGTTCCTCCAATTACAACAGGAGCTGCTGACTGGCCCAATTGGAGAGGTGAAAACTTTGAGGGAAAAAGTACCTTTAAGGGGATTAAAACTGATTGGTCGAATGGCCTTAAAGAACTTTGGCATATTAACTTCTTATGTCAGGATAAGTCAACTGCTTCATGGTCATCTCCTGTTGTTCAGGGTAACCGGCTAATTGTTCCTGGAAGGGATGCCGATCATGATCTGCTTTTTTGCATCAATGCAGAAACCGGAGCGCTGATATGGTCCGGATCTTATGAGGCTAAAGCGGAAACGAGTCATGGTCCAGGATCGCGTGCAACACCATTTATTAACAACGATATGGTATACACTTTCGGCCGGAGTGGTGACCTGGTGTGCTGGCAGCTGTTGGATGGGAAGCTTCTTTGGCGGAAAAATGTAAAGGATATCGGCGGTGCTGAACCTTCATGGGGTTTTTCAACTACTCCGCTAATTATCGATAATAAGGTTATTGTTCAGGGTGGTGGCAATGCGTTAGTAATTGCTTATGATAAATTAACAGGAGAGTTACTATGGAAATCGATGGAGGGTGATGTTGGTTATGCAGCTGCAATTACAATGAAAATCGAAAATGAAAGAAAGCTCCTGATCTATCATGGCAAAGGACTTTCATGCCTTAACCCTTCCGATGGGAAAGTATTATGGGCTGTTCCATGGGCAACATCATATGGTGTAAATGCTACAACACCAATAGTTTACAATGACATTGTCTATCATACGTCAGGATATAAAATGGGTTGCGAAGCATTGAAAGTTTCTGCAAGCGGCTATTCTGTTATGTGGAAAAATCACGCTATGGAGGCGCAACATTCTGATCCAATTTTGATTGATGGCTATATTTACGGCTATTCAGGTGAAAGTGCCCGAAATAATGGTCAGTTTAAATGCATTGAATTGTTAACCGGGAAAGAGAAGTGGTACACAGGAGCGATTGGGCAGGGCACCACCACGTTTGTGGATGGGCATTTGATTTGCCAGGATATAAAAGGCAACTTGTTTCTTATCCAACCTGATCCTTCTGGTTTTAAAAAGCTGGGAGAGATTAAGAAGGCAATCGGGGATGTGCAGAACCCTGCATGGACAGTTCCTGTCGTCGCTAACGGGAAATTGTATCTCAGATATCTGCAGCAACTTATTTGTTATCAGCTTGATTAACAATCATGCAAATGACCTAATTCCTAATTCTCTTCCTCAAGCTGCCAGACCTAATTCATAATTCATAATTCTTAATTCCTAATTCACAATTAAGAGTGTTCAAAACCGTTAAAATAGTTTTATTATTAAACAAATAGTTCT
>JBAXOA010000331.1:0-1695 GCA_037133495.1 Mariniphaga sp.
GTTCAACATGGACTTCAAGTTGGGTCTTGCAGACCACATGAAGTCCTATTTATTGGGTTCAATAAAATTTTTCGCTTCCTCTTCTTGAAGATCAGCGTATTTTACTTTTAACGTTTGCCATTCTTCAATAGGAATAAATACACCGGTAGTATTTCCTCTGTTGTCGTGAATAAACTGTAGTGTCATCTGTTTATTGAATTTACGTATGAGAAAACTTTTATTTTTTACAAAGTTAACGAATTCGCCAATATGAGTTTTACCTGACAATAAAAATCTCAAAATACAATTTCCCCCGCCAAATGGATAATTACATCAACCGAAATGCTTGCTTTTGCTTTAGTCTGGCAACTAAATTACTCCCTATAAAACCATGGATTCCGGTGATGAGAATGTTCATTCGATTGGTTTTCTATTTCAAACGATCCTCCCATATTTCGGGGTTTTGAAAATCGCAAAAGATTGCAATAATCATGATGAGCTTTGTTTCAGTAGCGACTCTTTAATGAATGGTATATGGAATTTTTAGCATGGGGAAGCACGTTTATGTTTTAAAGATAAACGGGTTTACAATTTGTAATCGGTTTTCAATCAATTGACCGTGGCTTAAATCTTCAGTATATATTATTGAGCAGTGATTTTCAAGAGCTGCAGCAATCATCATACTATCCCAGAAAGAAAAATTATATTTCTTGTGTAGCGTAATTGTTTGGTCAAGTATATTTGTGGTCAGGCTACTTATTATAAATTGATCTTTCATGTACTGAATCACTTGTTCCAGTCGTTCTTTAGGTAGTTTAAATTTTTTGAGCAAGATATATGATGTTTCGTTTACAGCCTGAAGACTGATTATGTTGCATTTTGCAATAATGTCTATCGCGATGCTTTTACGAAAGTCATTGTTGTTTGCAAAAGCATATATCAGTATATTACTGTCTAATGTAATCTTATCGCTCATAGATTTCGTCTCTGGTAAAATTAAAATCTTTCATTTCGAGGGAGAACTGATCAAAGAATGAATTCAACTGATCAATTTTTATTACCCTTTTAGTTGATTTTGCTTTTTTAACGACATAGCGTTCAACCAGAAAATGGTAATAGTCAATTAATTCATTTTGTGCTTTTTTAGGTAATATTTGAAGGTCAATCATAGCTTATAAATTTATCTCAAGCAAAGGTATAAAAAATCAATGGTTTAAATGATGAATAGTCAGAAGACTGGCGACAGAAGACGGAGACCTAAGAACGGTAAATTGTATAGGATTGTAACGGTTTAATTTTTTGATAACGACACGGTCATCGTTTTATTTTGCTATCAATATCCTCCCAACTCAAACAACTCTTCGGATGTTCGGCCATGCGTTGAAGCCGCTTTCGAACAATTCTTTGGTGTTCTTCTGATATTGCAAACTCATTTGCGGCTTCAATTTTTTTTACAAACGAGATACTTTTCATCATTTCAATAAAAACATTCTCTTTATTATCAGGTATAGTTATCGTGAAATTCTTCATGTTTTCAATCTTTTTCAGGATAAAAACAAGAAATATTTTTGAAGAAAATCATCTGTATCTTTTCCGTTTTGTCGTGTTGCAGATATTCCATAATATATTTCTGTTCGAACACTGATGACACTGATTAAACTCCTGCCCGACGCAGCCTGCCTGCCGAACTGGCGGGGCGGGTGTCCCATCCGTGTT
>JBAXOA010000332.1:0-1676 GCA_037133495.1 Mariniphaga sp.
GGCAACGCTGGCAGCGTGTGGCGGTGGCGGTGGCGGCACACAGGTTGTCGTGGCGCCCACCATGGCGGGCAAGGTGATTAACAGCTACATCTACGGTGCGGTGGTCACGCTTGACAGCAACGACAACGGCGTTTGCGAGTCAAGCGAGCCGCAGGTGGTCTCCAAGATCGATGGCTCTTACGAGTTTCCGGGTCTGGGCAAGCACATGGTTTGCTCCTCGGGCGGCTACAACACGGCAACCAATCTCCCGGTGGTGGGTGAGTTCAAGGCGCCTCCGGGTGCGACTGTGGTCACACCGTTGAGCACGCTGGTGATGGCGCGCGTGGGCAGCACCACGGGGGCGCCAACCGACGCGCAGGTGGCGGCGGCGCAGGCTTCGCTGGAGACACAGCTGAGCCTGCCAGCCGGCTCACTGGCGCAAGACCCGGTGGCGGCCATTGCCAGCAACCCCAAGATAGAGCAGACCAACGCAGCCGTTGAAGTGATGCTGCAGACGGTGGCCTCCAGCGTGAGCGCCTTTGCCGGTGTCACCGCGCCGGCGGCCACTGCGTCTGCCACCGAGAAGGCCAACTACACGGCCGCTGTCAATGCGGTGTTTGCCAACGCGGTCAAGGCTGTGACCAGCACCCTGGCCAGCGCCACGGTGAACCTGAACCTGACCAGTGCTGCCGGCTCCGCCAACACCGACAGTTTTGTGCAGAACGCGGTCGCCACCACGGTGGACAACGTGAAGACGGCCGTGGCAGCTGGCGGTGGCAGCAATGCCACGGCCAGCGCACTCAACAACGCCGGCACCGGCGCTGCAGCGGCCATCAGCAACACTTCGTCTGCCAATGCGGCGGCCTTTGTTGCCAGGAATGTCTCGACCGTGGTTCAAAGCGTGGCCCAGGTGACCCTCACCACCGACGCCGCCGCGAACAAGTTGGCCATTGGTGCTGCGGCCACAACGGCGCAGCAGAATGTGGTGATTGCGAATTCGGTGGAGGCGGTGGTGGCCGCTGCGCCCACGCTGTTTGCCAGCTCGGCCACATCGGCCAGCACGCAGGTGGCGGCCTTGGCCCAGACCGTGTTGCCGTCGTCCTCGGCAACGTCCAACGCGGCTTATACATCGACCCCGGCCACGGTGGCGACTGCCCTGAGCACGGCCGCAACGTCGGCCAGCGTGACCGTCAACGCGAGCGCCGCAGCGGCGGCGGTATCCAGCGATGTGGCGACGCCGCCGCCGGCGCCGGTGCCGGTGACCAACCTGAGCAACATCCCGCTGCCCGTCGTGCCCAAGCTGCCCGACCCGGTTGTGGTCACCGGTGCGAGCTGATCGGGTTGCTGCATGAGTCGATTGACTTATCGCAGCGCAATTTACCGGGGCGCTTACGCCGCGGTGTTTACCTGCGCCTACCTGCTGCTTGCGGCGTGGCTGCTGTCGGGTGACGATTCGGGTTCCGAGAGCAACGCAGGAGTCTGGCGTTTGTTGATCGGGCTGCTGCTGGCCTGTTTGGCGGGCGCGGCATGGGGCCCGGCGCTGCACCGGCGGCTGTTTGCGCGCCGTGTAAACCACTTGCCGGGCCAGCGCAGCAACCGGCACGAACGATGAACCAGGCGTCTTTCTCCATTCTGTTGGTGTGCACCGCCAACATTTGTCGCAGCCCGGCAGCGCAGAGCCTGCTGGCACGGCAGTT
>JBAXOA010000333.1:0-1673 GCA_037133495.1 Mariniphaga sp.
CGATATTCGCGCATATAATACTATCCTTTTCACCCTGTAGCTCATTCATAGCGTGGCAGAACGAATATTTGTTAAGCTGGTCTCCTTTGGCATGTTAGACTGACCATCATATTGTCAGCTAGAAAGGTAATTATTTCGTTTTTATTTTGCCATATGCTTGATTTTGAAGATGGTTTGAATTATATTTACGGTCGTAATCCTCTTTTATTGCCAGGCATCTTTCCACAAATGATTGCAGTTTTTATTCTTCATAATCTCTCACATCATGGAAAAGTTCAGATCTATCCTTTTTTTATCCATACTCTTAAAAAGGATTCAATACGGGAAATCAGGAACTGATAGAATTGCATTAGCCGGTATCTCCCTGGCATTACTTTTTCTTGTACTTAACCTTTTTAGCGGTTGTTATTATTACCGGGCAATCACGACAGAATCGCCTAAAACGGAGGCTGTCTATATGCTGATTGCCATGAACAAGACCTTTGTGGTTCATTCCGGATGGAGAACGTTTGTTATGGATAGCCTGAAAGTGACCAATGACTCTCTCAAAGGAGTTTATGTGGGTGAATATAGATTCCCCCATAAGCAAAATGCATTCCCGGAAGAAAATGCCTCTCACCGGTATTGGAAAAATGGATCCCCCGGGATATTAAATGAGGTTCATGTTTACCTCCATTCAACTATTTTTACTGGAAATTCTAAATTTTCATTTTCAACTAAAGATATCAGTCGCCTTGATGTTTACGAGCCTGATTCTGACCGGACAGTATTTTCGTGGGTTGCTGGTATTGTAGGTGGAATAGTTATTGGTGTTCCCGTAATATTTTTTATAGTTTTCCTGATTCTGGCAATGACCGGGGCCTCCTGCCCATACATTTATGTCAACACTGGGAACGGATATGCCTTTGCCGGGGAAATATACAGTGGTGCCGTTTATCCGCCACTTGAGCGAAATGACTATTTGTGTCTGCCCCAGCTTGTTGCCCGGGATGGGAAATACCTTCTGAAAATCACGAACGAACTAAAGGAAATTCAGCATACCAACTTTCTCGAACTTTTTGTCTTTGATCACCCGGCTAACACTCAGGTGCTGGTTGATAAATACGGGAATACCCAAACCATTGCCGGGGCCTTGCCTCCGGTTTCGGCTGTCAATTTTATTGGAACTGACATACTTAATTCGGTCAGGGCCAAAGACAGCTTATGCTATTACGGGGTCCGGCTTAATGAAGAGCTTCCCCTGACCGACGGTGTAATCATGGCTTTTGATCATCCCGGAGAGGCTACTTCCGCCAAACTGATAATCAGGGCAAGGAATTCCATGTGGCTCGAAAATGTGTATAAAAATTTCAATGAATTGTTCGGAAGTTATAATACGGTCTGGGCGAATAAGATGCATGCGGCTGATTCGTCGAAACTTAGGGCCTGGTCTTTAAGCCAGCAAATACCTCTTTCCCTGTATATCGAGAAAAATGGGGAATGGGTGTTTTATGATTATTTTAATATGACAGGGCCCATGGCCTTTAAGGATGATGTGCTGTCGCTCGAATTGAAAGACATGGGGGAAGGTCCCCTGAAAATTAAGCTCGAATCCGGATCCTACTTCTGGGAAATTGACTATGTTGGTTTGGATTATTCAAAGACCATTCCCTGCAAGCGTACTAAAATTGGGA
>JBAXOA010000334.1:0-1673 GCA_037133495.1 Mariniphaga sp.
CTACTGGTCGTATTGAAATCCCGGATGTACAAATCAAATACAAATCTTCATCTAACATTCCAGTTATCACAGCTCAATTTAAAAAATCCAACTTCACAATGAAAAAACTAATCATTTTACTGCTTTTTATTAATATGCTTACAAAAATCAATGCCCAGACTGAAACTTTTCTACTGTATCCGAATGGAGCTCCGGGGCTGATAAAAGGAGTTCAAATCCCGGAAGATTCACAAACAACAGACGGAATTACCCTGGTTAAGGACATTACCAAACCTGAACTTTATGTGTATCAGCCCAAAAACAAGACTTCAGATGCTGCTGTTATTATCTGTCCTGGTGGCGGTTACAGTGTGCTGGCAATTGATCACGAAGGCTACGATATTGCAGCCTGGTTCAATGATCGGGGAGTTACGGCTTTTGTTTTGAAAAACAGGCTTCCACAAGATGAATTGTTTGAAAATGCAGAGATCCGACCTTTGCAGGATGCCCAGCAAGCCTTCAGGATTATACGTAAAAATGCCGCCAGGTATGGGATTTCGCCTAATAAAATAGGAATAATGGGATTTTCGGCTGGCGGGCACCTGGCTTCCACAGCTTCGACGCATTTCGATACACAGGTAGGTGAAATTACAGATGCAACAGTAAGTGTGCGTCCCGATTTCTCACTTTTAATATATCCCGTTATTACTTTCAGCACGGTAATTACGCATTCCGGATCAAGGGATAACCTCATAGGTAAGAATCCCACCCAGGAAAAGATAGATTTGTATTCGAACGACTTGCATGTTATGACAAATACTCCTCCGGCTTTCCTGGTAAGCACTGCCGATGATTTTGTTTCGCCCGAAAACAGCATTTTGTATTTTCAGGCCTGCAGAAAAAATAATGTGCCAGTCGAAATGCATATTTACGAAAAAGGCGGACATGGCTATGCGCTCAAGAAAAAAGGATTAGGGCCCGTTGAAACATGGCCTGCCAGGATGGAAGACTGGATGCGGGAGCGAAAACTGATGAAATAGAATTCATCGCTAAGTATTTCTGTAAACATATTACTGGATTAGCGGTTATTTAAGTTTTATAATTTTCAACTTAACGCATAAGGAATAAATACCATCTTTCAACTTCTACCGGATTCAAGGGTAAGTATTAATTTTTTCGTAAAAACAAATTTTTCTATGCTACGTACCATTCTGATTTTGGTTTGCACGTTATTGCTTATCCCAATTTCGGCTGTTTACTTTGATGTGCCCCTGAGTGAAGGCCAGTCGGCAGTGTTAAAAACGCTGATATTCATTTATATAACCATTGCACTTCTGTGTTTTGTTGTTAGCGAGATTTCGCAAAATTACAGCCAGGCTGATAAACTCTGGAGCGTAATGCCAATTGTATACACCTGGTTTGTGGCATACTCATATCATTTTGATGCGCGATTGACTCTTATGGCTGCCGTTGTTACGATTTGGGGAATACGGCTGTCGTTTAATTTTGGCCGAAAAGGAGGCTATTCCTGGATTCCGTGGAAAGGGGAAGAAGATTATCGCTGATAGCACGGCCAATTTACCAAAGCCCGATAAGATTTATTTAAACAATACAACGCTCTTACATGCACTGGCCGAATTACAGGCCGAAATAGGAGCAGTACGAGAAACCTTTTTTGTGTCGCAGGTAAAGCC
>JBAXOA010000335.1:0-1662 GCA_037133495.1 Mariniphaga sp.
GTCTGCCCCCGCTGCGTGGGCTCAAGCCGACACGGTGTTCCTCACAGGTGACTCCACGCTCGACAACGCGCTGCAAGACGCCGAAGACCTGTCGCTCGCCGACCCAGCCGGCTTTTTGCAGTCGGTAGCGACCCAGTACAAGGTTCCTCTGAAAGATCTGCAAGCGCTGAAGGATCAGGGCCTCAAGCCGGGCGAGATCTTGCTGGCGGTGAACCTTTCGCAGGCGACCAAAAAGACCCTGACGCAGGTGAGCGCGAGTTGGAAGGCCAACAAGGGCAAGGGCTGGGGTGCCATCGCCAAGGACTTGGGCGTCAAACCCGGTTCTGACGCCTTCCAAACGCTCAAAAAGACGACGTTGGCCGAAAAGGACCGCCTGAAGGCCGAAGAGGACAAGAAACCCGTCGGCGCGATGATGAAGGCCGCCGAACCGAACAAAGCACCGGGTGACATGAAGGCCAAGAAACCCGACGCTGCCAAGAAGCCCTAAACATGTGCCTGGCCGTCAACCAGCGCAACGAAGGGCCGCTGGCGGCGCTGTTCGCCCTTTGGGCGGGGGACGGCACCTTGCTGCTGGACGGTTGGAGTCCCGCAGCCAAGTTGCAGGCGCACGCGTTTCCGCACCTGCCGTTGCTGATGTCGCGGGCCGCTGCGGGCACGGTTGCTCCCCGTGTCCGCCTGGGCACGTGGGGGCTGGTTCCTGCACACTTGCCAGCCCGCGACGACGCCGATGCCTTGCGGGCCGACGAGCTGCGGCGCATGACCTTCAACGCCCGCATCGAGACGGTGTTTGAAAAACCCTCGTTCCGCGCCTCCGCACCCAACCAACGCTGCTTGGTCGCGGTGAACGGCTTTTGGGAATACCAACACCTCGACCGTACCGGCAACCTCGACCCTCAGGGTAAGGTGACCAAGCCCTACGTGGTGCGGCTGGCCGACAGTGAAGTGATGCTGTTGGGCGGCTTGTGGTCTGTGTGGAACAACCAACTCACCTTCACGATCGTGACCAAACCCGCCAATACGCTGATGAACCGCATCCATAACGCCAAACAGCGCATGCCGGTCATCGTACCCGAGGCCGACGCCGAGCGCTGGCTGGCGGGCGGAGGGCCTCGCGAGCTGGAAAACTTTGCCGAACCAAGAGATGATGATGGGTTGGTCGCCGAAGAGGCCGCCACGCGGCCACCGGCTGCGCAGGGCGACCTGTTTGGTTAGGGTGCTGACAAGGAGAGTTCCCCGTTGAAGCGAAAGTTCAAAACAACCCCGCAGTCGTTGCGCACAGCCCTCTTGGGTCCGCTGGTTGCCCTACTCAACCTTGCGGCACTCACCGGGTGCACTGCAGCGGTGACGCTTCCGACGCTGGCCGAGCTGGCCGACCGGAACGTGGGCTTTGAGACGGCTGCGGTCTGGTACATCCACGGGGCCGGCAACGATTCGACGACGTGGGCCAAAGCCCTGGCCGACCAACGAGGTGGGCTGGCCTACGACTGGAAGGAAGCGGCAACCGACCGGCTCGCGGCCCCGGCAGCGGGGTACGACCTGGGCTTGTCGCTGGCCGCCACGATGGACCCCACCATTGCACGCACGCTGTATGCGCACTCGGCCGGCGCTTGGCTGGCGCAAGGCATCGCCGACGGGCTGGCTGTGAAAGCCGGGGCCCTACCA
>JBAXOA010000336.1:0-1656 GCA_037133495.1 Mariniphaga sp.
TGGTGCAATAAAAAAGTTAAATATATTACCATTAATTGAGCATCACAAACATTTAGCAGGAGTTGAAAAGATGTGCAGCCAAATCGATAATATTTCGGATCAATTCAATTTGCATTGTGAAAAAAATATAACTTTGTTGATATTTAACGAATATGAAAGCTGAAATAACAAAAAAAGAAAAAAAAGAAAAAAACTGGATACTTCCTGGAGTTAATCTTACTCATGAAGAATTTGTTGCTGGAATTCATAAAGCTGAAGAAGGACCATTCTACACGCTTGAAGAGGTGCAAAAAATAAGAAATCAATGGAGGGATTCGAAGAAAGAACAGTAGTATTTTCTTTGCAATATGTTATTGATACTGATAATATCTATAACTATGGTAAAGAAATATTTGGGGATAATCAAGCCCAAAAGTACGAATCAATTATTGACAAGATTACAACAGAACTTGCGCTAAGCTACTTAATGTATCCCGAATGCAGATATATACCAACAAAAAGTCATCTATACAGAAATGTCATCCTTGAATCCCATCTAATCATTTATCGGGTAAAAACGGAAAGAATTGAAGTTCTTCGGGTAATTCATTCCCAATCAAGCATTAGCCGCATCAAGAACGTGCGTAAAATTAAAATCTAAAATTATTCTTTTTACATACTCAGCCGGAAGCCGGAAATTATCTCTCCCAAATCTTCAGACTTCGGTCTACAATCTTCCGGCAAAAAAGTCTTCATTAACAAGTAAAATCTGGAAATTTGCTACAATGTTGAAAGCGAGTCCAATTATTGATTATCACCCATGCAAATCAAAAAAGCCTTAATTACTGCCGCAGGAGCCGATCAGCGTAAACTGGCGATGCAAACGCTTGTGGATCGTGATGGGAATCGGAAAACTGTTCTTGAAATACTGATCGAAGAAGCCAGGCTGGCTGGTGTTGAGCAAATAGGCGTGGTGATTCATCCCGGCGATTTAGAGGTTTATTCGGAGATTGTGGCTCACGATCCCCAAATACATTTCATTCTGCAGGATAGACCATTGGGATATGGTTATGCGGTTTTATGCGGAAAGTCGTTTGTCGGGGAGGAATATTTTCTGCACCTGGTCGGCGACCATTTGTATGTTAACCGTACGGAGGTTCCCTGCGCGAAACACCTGACCCAAATTGCAAAACAAAACAACTGCTCTGTTTCGGCTGTTACTTCAACACGTGAGAACCTTATCCCTAACTATGGAACAATAGGCGGGAAGCGGATACCTCCCACCAATGATCTGTATCTGATTGACAAAGTGATTGAAAAACCAACCCCTACCCTCGCAGAACAGCATTTAATTGTTCCGGGATTACGAGCCGGTCATTACCTCTGCTTCTTTGGGATGCACGTATTGTCACCTGCCATAATGCAGATTCTGGATAAAAATCTTAAAAACTCAGGGGAGAATAAAATCGGGTTAACCGAAGCCCAGAATGAACTGGCTCAGAAAGAACAATACCTGGCACTCGAGAAAAACGATTGGAGGTTTGATATGGGAACACGGTATGGACTGCTCAAAGCGCAGCTCGCCCTTGCCCTGAATGGTAACGACCGCGATCAGGTGATGTCGGAATTGCTTGAGTTTTTTGTAATGAAAAATATGAATTCCGCTGAGAGATAAGT
>JBAXOA010000337.1:0-1650 GCA_037133495.1 Mariniphaga sp.
ACTTCATTGCACAATGTGGATGAAAATGGAAATTCAATTATTTATCCCGGAAAATTGCTTTCAAAATACTTCAACGATATTGATCTTCCTGATTTTAATCAAGCGGCAATCAAACTGGTAAAAAAGACAGTAAAAAAATATTTCCTGCAGCTTGCAGATTATTATGATAGTTCAGTAAAACAGATTCTTAAAACAAATACGCTATATGCGATTGATGGCGCTATAAATCCTGATTTATTTACAAATGCATTTAATTTTATAGACTATCTTTCCACTACCAAAAGCTATTTGTTGGCAGCTGGTATTGATAAATTTGAGTGCTGGAAAGATGCACAACCATTTTTGTATTATGTGAGCTATTTGGTATCCTGTAACTTTTCTCAAAAAGTAAAGATTTATTATACCGATGGAAGCGATACAACCATAACAAAACAAACAGTAAATGCTGCATTGCGTGGCGATTGTTTTGTAATTCCCTGTGGATTTACACAGCTAAATTTGCAGTCAGTCACTCCTTTGAAAGAAGCCTATAAGTACGAAGTGTATTTAGAAAGTTCCGGAATTTTGATCGGAAAACAAATTCGCTTTTATTTAGTTCCAAAACCCTTATTTGCCCGTGAATTCTGGTTCAAAAACAGCATGGGTGCAATGGAAGCTGTCCTTTGTGAGAAGCAGATTCATAAATTCGATATCAAACGAAGTGAATTGCTGACAGACAATCGCTATTTAACTGATATTGATGAAATAAATGACAGTTATGAATGTACTACCGGCAATAAAACAGCCAAAGAAATTGAACACTTAGCCGAATTTGTTTCCTCTAAAAAAACATATCTCTTGCAAAAAGGCAATATCTATGAGGTTGCACTGGAACAGGCAACATATACACTTGCCGATGACAACGAAGATTTATACAACTTTAAATTCAAATACCGGATTGTCAAAAACAATTCAGTGCAAACTACTTCACAAATCATCATTACCAGTGGTGGAGTCGTGCCTGGTGTAGTGATACAGAATAAAAAAATAGTAGTAGGTTTTAATACAATATAAACAATGGAAACAATCGTAAAAAGACCCAGGGAATTCACTCCCGAACTTAATGTTTTGCTTTCTCAATTGCTGATGGTGGATGATCCTTCCTATAGCATTGATGAAGAATTCAAAATAATTTCTATTCAGCAATTGCTCAATTTTATACTGTCAAGAATTGATTTGCGGGAGCTGGAAATATACATTAGCAAACCGGTGCTTTCACTGGTAACGCAACTTCCTGCTGAAGAGATACAATTGGGTGACAGATATTTTATTATTTCCGGCGATTTATTTCTGAAAATTGCTGAATGGAACGGTGCTTCCTGGAATATTGTCGATACCAAAAACGGGGATAGCTTTTATAGCTTTTCTCAAAAGAAATTTATTGTCCGTACCCTTGATAATTATGTACTTTCCTCAGAAAGAGATTCTTTCGAAATTCCTTTTACATCAACGGAAAATGTTGTCGTAAATCATAATTTAAACAAATATCCTTCAATCGTAGTAATGGATAGCTCTAACAGGGCTATTATCACTCAGGTAACGTATCGTGATAGAAATATATGTGAAGTCAGTTGGTCAGGTGAAACTTCCGGTACCATCGTCTGTAATTAA
>JBAXOA010000338.1:0-1645 GCA_037133495.1 Mariniphaga sp.
ATCGGTATCCTTACCAAGGGCAGCAATATTTGTCCTCAATTTACCAAACGAGATTGCTTCGGGAAGATTTTTGAATGTTTCGGTAAAGATCCATGAAAGTGAAACTGCAGGGTAACTGTAGAAATTGTTTCCTGTTCCGTTTTTATAGGTTAATGCAGATGACCAGTCTCCCCGCATCGTTGCGTTGAGGAAAAGCTGATTTTTATATTCAAAGTCGGTGCTAGCATATAAGGAGTTGAATTTTTTATTATAGTTAATTCCTCCTGCAACTGTGGCCGGGTTTTTTGAATTGGCAATAAAAAAGTTGCCGGGAATTAATAGTCCTCCTGAAGTACTTCCCGACACATAGGATCTTATAATGTTTTGTCTTTCGCCTCCGATAAAGCCATTGAATTTCAGGTCGTCCATTAGCTTAATGTCACTAAATGTTAACATCCATTTAAGAAAATTACTTTCTCTTCGCGACTCGTTTGTTGAATATGCACCACCATCAAATCCCGGTCCTTTGCCAAGTTCTTTATTCTCATATTTACCGTAGATATTATTTAAATTTCCTTCTACGATAAGGCTGGCCCATTTGTTCAGTTTTGCGGTTACTGCAAATCTTCCGCGGATACTTCTGTCCTGTTGGGTTACTTTATTTTCATAGAGGTTAAACCATAATTCAGGGACAAAAATTTTGTTGGTTTCAGCCGGATTATTTGGATTTGGTGTTCCTCCAAATGCGCTTGTATATTTTGAACGCTGCATCCAGTATTTGGTATCGTAGTTACGAGGAAGCACCCAGGTATATGCATGACCGTAGTTATTTCCAGCAAACGAATCATCAGTAGATAAGTTCTGAGGATTGGCATTGTTGGTTGTGGTATAATCAACGCTGATATCGGCACTTAACCATTTTGTTAATTCGTGTGTTGCTCTTAGATTAAACCCGTTCTTTTTTAAACTATTCTGAGCTACGATTCCTTTCTGATCTTCGTTAGTGAAGGAGAAGCGGAAGGTTGTCCGGTCGGTTGCCCCCTGAAAAGCCACATTAGTTGAGTTTAACATTCCGTTTTCAAATGCATCGAGAAAGTTATTCGGAACTGCTTTGTATTCTGTCCAGGTGCCGTCGTAGTTACGAACTTTCTGATTGGCAAATTTAGGACCCCAATTCTCTAGTTCACGTCCGATCTGACGGTCGATATATGGCTCGAGTGTTGAAGGATTGATTGGAAATATTTTGGTTGTCCAACGCTGTTGAGCGGTATAATTTGGATCGCGTGTGTCAGTAAAGAAATCACCAACAGTACCTCCCCCAAACTCATTCTGGAAATCGGGACCCTTGTAAGGATTGTATGACGTAAATGAATGAGAAACATCAACACCGATACCACCTGTCTTTTTCCCTTTTTTAGTAGTGATCAGGACAACCCCGTTTATAGCGCGGGAACCATACAAAGCTGCGGCTGCAGATCCCTTTAGAACAGACACGCTTTCAAAGTCTTCGCTGTTTAAGTTTTTGAGGTCGTTTCCGAAGTCCCGCCCGCCTGTAACTGCATTATTTTCGACAATTACTCCGTCAACCACAAAAATTGGCTGGTTATTGGTTCCTAAGGTTGAATTTCCACGGATTACAATCCTGGAGCTTCCAAATGGTCCAGCT
>JBAXOA010000339.1:0-1641 GCA_037133495.1 Mariniphaga sp.
CATTGCTCCGATTGAAGCGCCAACTGCTTGGCCTGTTCGTGCCAACTCTGCGAATCTGTCTGCCATTGGCTGGCCTGCAGCCTGACGCGATCAAGCTCACCGTGCACCGCATCGACTTGCTCAACCCATCCCGTCTTCTGCCGCTCAAGCATCTGACGTGCGTGTTCGTGCCGTATGAAGCGGGTTAAATAGTGCAGCCTGTCGATTGCATGCGGCGCCAGTTGATGCCCGGTAGCGACCCACCCGCGCTGAAACGTCCTGAGCACTTTGACGGCCTCGGCGTGATTGCGCAGCGAGCCACCCAAAATGGTGTTCTGCCCGTGCAGACGGTAGTTCAGCAGTTCTTCATCGGGCGTGTAAACAAAGGCCGCCGGCAATTCAGCGGCCACGCGCAAGAGGTAGTCCCAATCCGGAACATAGCGCAGGTTCCTGAAGCGCCCGACACGCGCCCAGACACTGCGGGACATAAAGAAATTGGACGTCGAAATTGCGAAATTTCCCCACAGCAAGGTCTGCACAGCGGGGTTTTCAATCTTCATTTGCTGGCACGACGCCCAGCGCGCCAGCAAACCGCGATACATGCCTTGCCACCAGTGGTCAGCCGGGACTGGCAAGCTGTTCTCGTCAATCAAGCTGACGCCGGTGACGACAAAGCTGCCGTCACCCGTGCGCGCCGCGATCTTCATCAGCTTTTCCAATCGGTCAGGCGCACAACTGTCGTCTGAATTGAGGATCGCAAGATAGGGCGTGTCAGCCATGTCCAAACCACGATTGAGGGTGGCGTGGGAGCCCGCATTGGCTTGCGAATAGACTTGAATTCGCGGATCAGCCACCCGCTTCTGATAGTCCTCCAATACGGCACGGGTATCGTCTGTCGATCCGTCGTCAATGACGATCATCACCCAGTCTTGAAACGTCTGGTTTCTGACGCTGTCGAGCGCCTCGACAACATACCGCCCATGGTTGTATGCCGGCACCACCACCGTAACGGCGGCGCTGGCCTGCAATGGATTGGCAACGGGGAAATTCATAAACAAAACTGGAACGGATAATGGATAAGCACACAAGCGACAGCGTTGCGCAGAGTGGCATATTGTGACTCAGTCACCCCGGCGTGGTGTAATAAACCCGTCCCGAAACAGCGCTTCGACTGCCACAACTTATAAACACCCAGGAAATGTGCCCATGCGAACCGGGTATGGCCTGCACAGTCAAATGTTTACAGCCTTCCGACAATGCCCGCAGCGAACCTGAATTATTGCCCCGATGTGGCGGCAGTATTGGTCACACACAACCCAAATCTCCAATCACTGCGGGCGGCGGTTCAAGCGGTAGCGGGGCAGGTCTCGCAGCTTGTCGTCATCGACAATGCCTCCGCCAACTTTGCGCCGGACTGGTTGCAGGAACTCGACAGCCAGTTTGACGCTGGCCTGCATCTGCTGCCACAAGCAGACAACTTGGGCATCGGCGCTGGCCACAATATCGGCATTCAATGGGCACAAAAACATGGCGCAGCGTTTGTGCTGCTATTGGATCAGGACAGCCAGGTTCAAGCGGACATGGTTTCGCGCCTCCGCTTGGCCTACACCGATCTGACCCGAAGCAAAGTCGCCGTGGCGGGCCTGGGCCCACGCTACCGCG
>JBAXOA010000340.1:0-1634 GCA_037133495.1 Mariniphaga sp.
GGTTGCACCAGATCTTCGGGTTTCGCATTCTTGGCCACTGCTGCTTGCACGGTGCGCGCGCGGTCCGCTGCCGAGATGCCGGTGGTGACGCCTTCGGCGGCCTCAATGGACGCGGTAAAGGCCGTGCCCTTCTTGTCGCCGTTGCGCGCCGTCATGGGCGTCAGTTGCAGGCGTTCGCAGTATTCGCGGCTGAGCGTCAGGCAGATCAGGCCGCGCCCGAAACGCGCCATGAAGTTGATGGCGTCGGCGCTGACGTGGTCGGCTGCCATCAGCAGATCGCCTTCGTTCTCGCGGTCTTCTTCGTCAACCAGAATCACGATACGTCCGGCGCGCAGGTCGGCCACGATGTCTTCAACCGGGGAAATGGCCACAGGGGTGAGGGCGGTCATGCAGGGATCTTTCTCAAAATAAAGGGTTGCCGTAGCAAAGCGTCAGGCTTCTGCTTCGCTGGCTTGTTGCGGATCGGTGTTGAGCATGCGCTCAACATAGCGCGCGATCAGGTCGATTTCCAGATTCACCGATGTGTCAACTGCGAGGCCTGAGAGTGCGGTGTTTTGTACTGTGTGCGGGATCAGGTTGATGCTGACCTCGCAGCCTGCTTCAAGATCACGGACCTGGTTGACCGTCAGGCTGACGCCGTTGACGGTGATGGAGCCCTTGTAGGCCAGGTACTTGGCCAGCGACTGTGGCGCCAGCACGCGCAGTTGCCAGCTTTCGCCGACCTGCTGGAACAGCGTGACCCGGCCGACGCCGTCGACATGGCCCGATACCATATGGCCGCCCAGGCGATCGTTGGCGCGCAGGGCTTTCTCCAGGTTGATGCGCCCAAGCTGTGCCAGCGCAGCGGTGCGGGCCAGCGATTCGGCCGAGATCTCCACTGCAAATTGGTTCTGCGCTGCGTCCAGCGTGGTCACGGTCATGCAGGCGCCATTGAGCGCAATGCTGTCGCCCAGACCGACATCGTCCAGGTAATCCTTTGGACATTCGATGGTCAGGCGCTTGCCGTGGGTTGAAGAGCTGCCTAAGGCGTCGACGGCGACGATGCGCCCGACGCCGGTGATGATTCCGGTAAACATGGTGCTATTTTCGCAGGGAATCAGGGCCGGTTCGGGCTGGTCCCGAAAACTTCTGTCCTAAAACCGGTCATGGCCCGCGACACGGGCGAGGATTCGCAGGTCAGGGCCGACCGCTGTGCTGCTCTTGAACTCCAGCGCCAGGGCGTCTGCCAGGCTGCTCAGGGGCTCGAAGCAAGCCATGGCGCGTCCCGGTCCCAGCAGTTTGGGGGCGAGGTAGAGCAGCAATTCATCCACCAGGCCCGCTTGCAGCAGCGCGCCATTGAGCCGCTGCCCGGCTTCCACGTGCAATTCATTGATTTCACGCTGGCCCAGGTCGTTCAGCATGGCCGCCAGGTCGACTTGTTGATGTGCGCCTGGCAGGTAGCTGATGTTGGCGCCGCTCGCTTGCAGTTCCGCTTGCTTCTCGGCGTCCGGCACGGCGGCGTAAATGAAAACCGGGCGGCCTGGCATGAACAGCTTCGCGTTGGCGGGTGTTTTCAGGCGACTGTCGAGCACCACCAGTTGCGGTTGGCGCCTGGTTTCGACCAACCGAACATCCAGGCGCGGGTCGTCGGCCAG
>JBAXOA010000341.1:0-1628 GCA_037133495.1 Mariniphaga sp.
CCACCGTGCGCCAGGCTCTGGCCGGAGTAGAACGCGCCGAACAACTGCTCGAAGGCGGTCGGCGCGATCTGGCTGTCAGCGTGCACAAGGAGTTTCGTGGCGTGACCGAAAACATGGCCCGCATCCGCGCGCTGGAGCAGGCGCTGCGCTCGGCCGATCAACTGGTGCTGTCCAACCGCAAATCCCTGCAAGCCGGCAGCCGCACCCTGATGGACGTCATGAACGCCGAGCAGCAACGCATGATGACCCTGCGCGACCTGGCGCAGGCCCGCTTCATGTACCTGATCTCCAAGGTCAGGTTGCTGGCCCTCACCGGCGGCGCCGATGCCGATGCCATTGCCGGCATCAACCAGGTACTGAAACCATGAAAACATACGATCTCTACGCCATCGGCAACGCGCTGGTGGATTCCGAATACGAAGTCTCTGACGAACACCTCGCCACCATGGGCGTGGACAAGCGGCACATGACGCTGATCGACGCTGCACGGCGCTCTGAACTGCTGGGGCATCTGGGTGCGGTCCATGCGCGGCGCACCGGCGGTGGGTCGGCCGGCAACACGGTGGTGGCGCTGGCCCAACTCGGCGGCAAGGCCTTCTATTCGTGCCGCGTGGCCGATGACGAACTGGGCGCCTTCTACACGCAAGACCTGCTGGCCAACGGCGTGGCCACCAACCTCACACACACCAAAGCAGCGCCCGGCCAGACCGGCAGCTGCATGGTGATGGTGACGCCCGATGCCGAACGCAGCATGAGCACCTTTCTGGGTGCCACGGCCGAACTCGACGACACGGCCTTGCACGAGAAGGACATCGTCAAGTCACGGATCTACTACATGGAAGGCTATCTGGCAGCCTCGCCAAGCGGCCTGCAAGCCGCGCTGCAAGGGCGCCAGATGGCGCGCGACGCCGGCGTGCAACTCGCCACCACGCTGAGCGATGTCAGCATGATCAACTTCTGCCGGCCGGGGCTGGACGCCATCATCGGCCAGGGGCTGGACTATCTGTTCTGCAACGAGGAAGAAGCCCAGGTCTGGTGCGGCTCGACCGACCTGCAAAGCATCTGCCGGCAAATGGGCGAACTGGCAAGCACCGTCTGCCTGACGCGCGGGCCGCAGGGCTGCATCGTGATCGAAGGCACACAGCAAAGCACGGTGCCGGCCGTCAGCGTGAAAGCGCTGGACACCAATGGCGCGGGCGACATGTTTGCCGGCGCCTTCATGTACGCCGCCACCCATGGCCACAGCCACGCGCAGGCCGCCTGGCTGGCCAATCGGGCCGCCGCGCAAGTGGTAAGCCAATACGGAAACCGCCTCAGCCATGAAGCCATGGGGGCGATCAAGGCGCGCTTTGCGCAAGAAGCGGTTTAAAGCGGCAAACCGAGCTGAATTTTCAGACTGCGTTCAACCGCCTTCAGATCATCCCGGGTCAATGCGCCGAGTTGCGAACTCAAGCGCTCTTTGGCCACGGTAGTCAACTGGTCGGCCATGGTCTTGATGCTCTGCCCACCCACCGTCACCACCGCCTCGCTCGGATACAGCCGGCCCGCATTGGACGTGACCGGCACCACCTGCAGACGATTCAGGTGAGCATTTGAGAAATCATTGCTCACAATAATCGCGGGTCGGG
>JBAXOA010000342.1:0-1625 GCA_037133495.1 Mariniphaga sp.
TGAGAGTGTCGCCCAGGACCGGAGCTCCAGGAGTGGTCGTGAAGGTGATCGTTGGGATCTGTGGGCCAACAGTAATTGGGACAACCGCACTTGTTCCGCTCAGGTAATTTGAATCTCCCGAATAAGAGAAGGACTCACCATAAGTTCCCGCTCCTGCAACAGTTACGACGCAGGTATAGATCGTAGAAATTCCGACAAAGGCAGGCCCGGTATTAGCCGAACAGCGATTTGTAAGGCCGCTTCGCGTCCAAATGATCGTGCCAGTTGGAGGGAGTGAATTCGCGACGCCGGCGATATTCGCAGTGAAGGTAATTGGGGCACCAAATGAGTTGCTGCTCGTGGCACCCGTGAGCGTGAGTGTTGGCGCGACCTGAGCAACCGCGATTGGAAGTGGAGCTGAAACAGCCGCGTCGTAGTTAATATCGCCACCGAAGTTGGCGACTGCAATGTAGGTACCGGCAGTTTGCAGCGGCAGCAAGCATGAGTATGCGGTCGTTGGCAATGGATATGTTGAAGTATCAATTCCGGTTGGAACCGAACTGCAGACTACGTTATTGCCTTGTGCATTTGTGACAGTCCAGGTAACGGTTCCGACTGGTACTGGAGATCCAGATGGGCCATCGATGAGAACCGTGAGCTTGGTGGATGCACCTAGTACAGGTGCAGGTGAGTTTTGAACAGTCACGGCAACCCTCGGAATCAAACTGCGCACGCTCAGCGTGAATGTGTTTGAAACAACCGATTGGTAATTAGCATCACCAGGATATGTTGCCGTTACCACGAAGGTGCCGTCATTAGTCTCTGTAACATTACAAATGTACGTGTAGAGAACTCCTGATGGGGCACCGCTCGATTGAGTTGCACATGATGTTGCTCCACCGGTGCCGCTAACAGCCCATGAAATTGTTCCTGTTGGAGCCGTCACGCCGGCAGGTGTAGTGAGTGAAAGCGTAAATACTGCAGTACCGCCGCGCACGCCATCGCCTACGCCACTCAAGACGAGAACGGGAGTTGCCTTGGCAATTATTACATCGGCTGCGGCTACTGTCGGCAAAGCGGTAAAGTTGGTATCACCCGAATACGTTGCGCTAACCGAATAGGTTCCGGCCACATCCGCTGCAAGAACGCAAGTGAAGATGGTCTGAATAGTTGTCAATCCAGGATTTGGTCCTGTGGAAGGAGCGCAGGCGGTCTTCGCGCCCGTGACTGCCCAAGTAATTATTCCTCCAGGAGCTACCGCACCGACCGCTCCGGTTACCGTCGCTGTGTAGGTGATCACATTTCCAATTGATGGAACCGTTGGGCTTAAGGTCAAGGCAAGAGTAGGCGTCGCCGGCATGACAACGACTGAAGTTGGTGGCGACGATGTGGCCGCAGCATAGTTGAGGTCGCCGTTATAGGTTGCACTCACGGTATAAGTACCAGCAACTGGCGTAGCGATGGTACAGGAGTAGACCGCGGTGTTACGTGTAGGCGCAACTGGATTGGCGGTCGCCGTACAGATGCTCGCCTGGCCCGTTACTGTCCAAACGATGCCGCCAGTAGGTGCTGGCAAACCGCCGACTCCTGTAACAATTGCCTGGAAGATCAGATCCTGACCAGTGGTTGGGGTTCCCGCTGGAGGA
>JBAXOA010000343.1:0-1622 GCA_037133495.1 Mariniphaga sp.
AAATCGGTAAGCGTTTTGGAAGTAAACCGCCTGATATGATAATCGTAATACATATTGTACATGGCATTTGCAGGATACGACATGGCAATTCCCATCTGTGTGGGCAACGGTGTTTTTTCGTCCGAAAAGCCATAATCGCGCGGATTAGACCACCATTTCAGCCCTGTTGCCCATAGCTCATCATTGACAAGCGAATTGTGGAAGGTGTTGTGGGCAGCGATAAAACAATGCGGACCATAAAGCTCCTTTGCCCGTTTGTACATCGCCTCTTCCACATGCATCGGGCCCTCCCGCATCAAATCCATGTAGGCATTGATCGCTCTCACCCTCACTTCCGGCTGACCATCAGGGGCATACCGCATGTCAAACAGCGTCTTGTAAGCAGGAATGCCGGTTCTTGATTCCAGCTCTTCAGCCATAGGAAGAGAAAAACTCCGAAGGCGATAGCTCCCTAATTTGAACATGAGTTTCCATGGCGGTATAATCTGTGCGTTTCCGTATTCGTCGAGCATAACGCCATCGAATGGGATATCGGCATAAGGGTTCATAAAATTGATGACCCCCTGAGGGGCTTCAGCGCTATGGTTGCTCAGCGTATTGTAATAAAACTGAGCCATTACAAATGCTGTATATCCGCTCAATTCCTTTGGTACTTTGATTTTTAAAGTGACAGTCTGATCTTTCACCGAGAAAGTGTAATCTGTGATCACTTTACAAGATCCTGGGTCATAAAAACCGGTGGCGCTCTTCTTAAACACAAAAACTTTAAAAACCTCTTTTTTGAAAGAACCCTGCGACCTGACGAATTTCGCATCTAAAGAACAAGTTCCATTTCCGGAACGATCGATGGTTGTTTCCGCATCTGCGATAAACCGTTCGGTGCTCTCTTCGGGCATCTTATCCGGTCGTTTGACGTGAGCACGATACCCAATTTTAACATTGTGCTGATGGGCCAATGCAACAATTTTCGCCATCACCGGATGCATGACCTCCAGGTTGTCGAAACTGCAGCCATCGCGGGCATCGAGATAAATGAAGTCAAAAAGCGAATGCGAGATCATCTTATCCAGGTCTGCCAAATATTGGTCGTTCACCAGAATTTCGGGCGTAAGAAACCAATAGGCAATTTGCGGATGGTTGCTGTTTTTAAAGTCTGAAACATATTGGATTCCCTGCGACGGCTGTGCAAACAGTGAGGAGAGGCTCAAAAAAAAGAGTATGAAAAATAGGATCAAATGAAGTTTTCGCATAAATTATCTTCGCTTAAAAAAAGAAAAAAAATGATAATAAGTAATCATTGAAAATTGATCATTGAAAATTACTTACTTCAGAATATAATCTGCTCACCAGGTTATTCTCCCAGTCGCGCCATGGCAGTGGCAGCCCATAAAACGGCAGCCTGACCGTGGAAATTGCCGGTGTGGCGTGGACGTGTGAGGTAATGTTTCTTGCTGTTTTTAGCATTTGTCCCCACGCAGACCTCCCGGACAGCCCCATTTTCGTTGACATATCCGGCAAGCGCTTCCCAGCATCTTTGCACAGGTGCGGTGTAGCGATCCTGCGGTAGCCAGCCTTTATCGAGACCCGTTGCCATCGCATAGAGGAACATGCCGGTGCAGGAT
>JBAXOA010000344.1:0-1606 GCA_037133495.1 Mariniphaga sp.
CCCCCTCCGGGTTCGCGGTGGAGGACCGACCCGACAGAAGTCAACTACAGCTTCGCCACCTCAGACAACGGAAGCCCAGTAATCGCGGCGACCTTTGCAACGCCCATACCATCAGCAAGAAGTGCAACAGCGACTTCGACTTTTCCTTCCGTCTTTCCTTTGCTGACGCCGATGGCTTCACCCTCGCGAAGCGCCTCACCTCTTACACTTGCATAGTCATGGTGCTCCATGGACTGTCGGATCTCGTTGTAGACTTCGGGAGTAAGTTGCATATACGCCTCCATCCGCTTTTTGGCGGCATCCAGCATGGCCACGAGTTCAAGAGAGCCGCTAGGCGGCTCAATCTCGGGCTGTTCCAAGAATCTGCCCCAAAGTGCCGCATTTTTCAACAGCGAGCGGCTTGAGGTCGAGCGGAGCAGCTTGGGAAGTTCAACGAAGATAAACCCGAAATGCCCCGTATGTGGCAAGCGGATGAAATGCAACCAAGGGCTTTTCCTCGAGATCTCATATTCGAGGAAGTTCAAGGAAATGACGGGCCTCAGCGTGGTGTAATCCTCGCCTTTCGGTAACTGCCGCACAAACAAACGAGCCCAGTAGAAAAGCGCTCGTTCGAAGTACGCCGGCTTTCGTGTCGTCTGAACCTCGACGTTGATCATGCGCCCGGTCTCGTCTTCCGCCAGAATATCGAGGATGGCTAACTTCTCGCCGCTATGTTCGGGTGGCAAATCGCGGGGCTGAAGTTGCATTTTGTGGACCAGCGGAAGGCCGACAGCCTCAAAGTGGGCATTTACCAGGCTTTCCAGTAATGGAAGACCTTCTGGCTCGCCGAAGACGTGCAGAAAGACGGAATCGTGGGTGAGCGGAGAATATGGCATGTTGTGTACCTCGTGGTACAAGACCGGGGAAAGCGGCGTTTTGCTTTCATTTGGGGTCAGAAAACTGCGGGAATCTTGCGGAATTGTTTAGGCGGGGTCAGCGTAGCGGGTGCTCGTCGCACCGGGGCGTTACGGGGTGGAACCCCGTACGGGGGTTGGGGTGGTACCGCGTACCACCCCAAGGGGGTCGTCCCCCTTTTCCCCTTCCTTAGCCCCCTACAACCCGTTGTCGAAGTTGCGGCTTTCGATGTCGCGGAAGTACCGCACGGTGCCGACTTTGAGCTCGTCGGTGGCGTCTTCGTCGCACACGATGAGGGCAATGCTGACCCGTGGTCAGCATGGTGCAGCTGCAGGCAGCTGACGGTCCACATGTGGTTCACACCCTGTTCGATGGCGTGGTGTAGGGCGCGGGCTTTGTTGTGGCCGGTGACCAGGATGATCACTTCTTTGGCGTCCATGATGGTGCCGACGCCGACGGTAGGCGCGGTGGCGCAAGTAGGGGCGCCTGCCCCTCGCTCCAGACTCCTCGGCAGGCGATCGGCGGATCGCCTGCCTGCGGGGTCTTCCGCTACCCCCTCTGGGTTTTCCGTGGAGGTCTGTCCCCCGTTGAGGTCAGTTGCAAACAGCTGACGGTCCACATGTGGTTGACGCCTTGTTCGATGGCATGGTGCAGGGCGCGGGCTTTGTTGTGGCCGGTGACGAGGATGAGGACCTCTTTGCTGTCCCGGCTT
>JBAXOA010000345.1:0-1595 GCA_037133495.1 Mariniphaga sp.
AAGGGTAAGAAAATTACCCTTACTTGGGATACACCTATCGATCTCACAGACATCACTAGCTATGACGTCAACGTCTCGAGTGATGGAGGAATCAATTGGTTCACTGTTACCAAGACCCAGGGCGGCATAAATAAGGCAGTGGTTCCCTACATCATCGGCGGGGCTACTTATCAAATTATTGCAAATTCAGCATCTGGATTAACGGCTTCCTCTGCGGTGCAATTGGTGCAGACTAATGCCATCCCGGACCCAGCGACGACCGCCAAACTTAATCCCACACCCGCAGCAACAGGCACGCCAACTGGCAGCCCAACTCCCACACCTACGGACACATCAACACCAACTCCCACCCCCTCTTCGAGTAATTCGACAACCTCTTCCAAGAAATCTTCGTTACCCATAATTCCTATTGCAGCAGGACTCCTGGTCTTTCTCATCGGAATTGGAATATTTTTCTCCTCTCGAAATAGCAATAGCAAGAAACGACCAAAACGCAGACCCACTCCAAAGCGCAGGCGCCCACCGCAGCGCAGGCCTGCACCTGAACGCAGAGCATCTTCTGAGCGACCTTCACCTGATCGCAGACTTGCACCTGATCGCAGACCTTCACCTGATCGCAGATCTTCACCTGATCGCAGACCTGCACCTGATCGTGGTGCAACAAGCAGGCCTGTAAATAGAGTCTCCGGCTCAACCTCAGCGCAGCGTCCATCGACATCCGATAAGAGCGACAAGGGTAAAAAAGGTAAAAAGGACGATAAGGATAAGAAGAAGAAAAAGAAGTAGCCCGTAAGGTTTTTGAGAGTTAGCCGGTACCTATCGAATTACTTCTTTGGAACAACCTTAGGCGCACCCGAAATTTTAGGAGCCGGCGTTGGAGTCGGCTTCGGATTAACCAAAACCGCACCCGTTGCATTGGCAACCGTTGCGACGGTTCCAGGGATTCTGACACCGAGCGTAGGGATTCCCGGACCGATGTTATTAACTGCGCGCACTCGAACCAACTGTGGTGTCTTCAAGCGATTGAGTGTGTAGGTCTTCACAGTCGGAGCAAGTGTGGCAACGGTGGTCCACTTGAGGCCTTCCGGAGAAGTTTCAACCAAGAATTTCAATATTGAATTTGGCTTACTTCCCACGGCAGGAATCCATGTGATCTTCGCCGTCGTATTTGTCATCACGAATGCTTGAATGACGGGTGCTGGAGCGGATGGCTGTGGAGTTGCAGATACAACAAGCGAGGCAGGTCCAGTACCAATCTGATTGACTGCGACTAGCTTAAAGAAGTAAGTGGTGGAATTCTTCAAGTTTGAAACAGAGACGGTCGTCAAGGACGACCCCGTGTTCGCGACTGCAACGTTCCAAGGACCGTTTGCAGAGTTAGCCATCTGCACGCTGTAGTAATCGATGCTGAATCCACCATTGTTCGATGGAGTAGCAAATGTCAGAATAACTTTCTTATCTCCAGGCTTAGCAGCCAGTTTCGAGACTGCACTTGGCGCAGCACCTGGTGCGGCCACAATAACGCTCGATGCGCCGCTTCCAGAACCAGCAATCGGTGTCAACCTAATTTCGTATGTAGTTCCGTTAGTAAGACC
>JBAXOA010000346.1:0-1585 GCA_037133495.1 Mariniphaga sp.
TATGAGCACGCGCGAAATATTGCAACGTGAACACCTTCCCTATGTGCTGCCCGTCATCTTTTCTACTACGCTGAATAACATCAACTGGTCCATCGGATTGGAAGTGACATTGGCCGTGTTGGGATTTACCGATATCAACACGCCATCAATTGGGGGCATGATCTTCTGGGCCAACCAGCACACGGCCATGGTTGCCGGGATCTGGTGGTGGGTTGCCTTTCCAGTGGTGCTGCTTGTCATGGTCTTTATCGGCTTGTATTTGCTTGCGGTGTCGATGAACGAATACATAGACCCGCGCAGTCGCTTGAGTCGCTTGGGAGGTGCTTCATGACCACGCGCCCGGTGCTTTCAGTTACGGGTTTGAAGGCCTACTACCGGACTAAGCATTTCGGAATCGAACGCGAAGTCAGGGCTGTCGATGGCATTGATTTCGAGGTACAACCCAACGAAATATACGGTTTGGCAGGCGAATCAAGTTCCGGCAAAACCACCCTGATCAAGACCATTGCGGCGGCCCTCAAACCACCGCTGGAAGTCGTCGCGGGCAAGGTTGACTTCGCTTTCGCGCCTGACATTCTTAACTTGAGCCATGACGCGCTCTCACTGCTGCGGTGGCGTCACCTGAGCTATATCGTGCAGGGTTCGATGAGCGTATTTAACCCCGTGCGACGCATTGAAGAATCGTTTGTTGATTTCGCCTCGCGCCATATCGACCTCCCGCGCGCAGAGTTCACCCAGATGGTCAAGACACATCTGGGTCGGGTCAAGCTGGACCCGAGTGTCCTTCGAGCCTATCCACATGAGTTATCAGGTGGTATGCGCCAGCGCGTCACCATTGCGTTGGCTACGATTTGCCGACCGGATTTCATCATCGCCGACGAGCCAACGACCGCCTTGGACGTGATCGTCCAAAAGAACGTGCTTGACATGATTCGGGAGATTCAGCGTGAGATGGGGTCCTCGGTATTGCTGGTCACACATGACCTGGGCGTGCATTCGTATCTGGCAGACCGCCTGGGCATCATGTACGCCGGACGCATCGTCGAGGTGGGTCCGACGCACGAGTTGTTTCGAAACCCCCAACCCCCCTACACGGCGCATCTGGTGTCGAGTCTGCCGCGTATTGGCGATGCCGCTCAACGCAAGGGCCTGGAAGGCAGTCCGCCGAATCTGGCGGCACCGCCCAGCGGTTGCCGTTTTCATCCTCGCTGCCCGCTTGCCACGGACCGTTGCCGCCTTGAGGTGCCAGCCATGACCGAAGTCGGACCCGGCCACCGCGCTGCCTGTTTTGCGCTAACACGATGAGCACCGCACTGTTAGAAGTCGATCATGTCACCAAGGACTTTGTCCGGGGTGGGCTGCTGTCCCAGCAACGCATTCGTGCGGTTGACGACGTGAGTTTTCGGCTTCAAGCCGAACAACCCGAGATCTTCACCATCATTGGCGAATCCGGCAGTGGTAAATCGACACTGGCCAGCATGATCCTGAACCTGACGCAAGCAAGTGCCGGGCAGCTTCGTTTTGGAGGTACCAATCTCGCCGATATCCGCAGCACCGCAGAACGCCTGCGCTTCATGGCTCAGGT
>JBAXOA010000347.1:0-1561 GCA_037133495.1 Mariniphaga sp.
ACCATGATCCGGCCTGAGGTCGTATTGAGCTTTCTGCGCTTTCAGGACTTTGGCCTGATGCTGGTGATGGGTGGCGCCGTGATCGTCGTGCTGCTGGCCTACAAGCTGGCGCCACGCCTGATGATGCGCCCACTGCTCGACGACCACTTCCATGAACACCCGAGCGTCTGGAACCGCGACACCGCTGTCGGCGCCGCACTGTTCGGCGTTGGGTGGGGTTTGTGCGGCGTCTGCCCGGGCCCGGCCATTGCGGGCCTTGGCGCCGGCAACTCGAGCCTGCTCTGGGCTCTGGCCGGCATTGCGCTGGGCGCGTTGGTGCAAGGCCTGCGGGCGAAATGACCACCCTGCCCTGCAGCGCCGCTGCCGAACGCAACAAACAAGTCATCCTCAATCGGCTATGCCAGTTGCTGCCAGCGCAAGGCAGCGCGTTGGAGATAGCTTCGGGCACGGGTCAGCATGTGGTTTTCTTTGCCGCTGCCTTGCCGCAATGGAACTGGCAGCCAACCGACTACCAGACCAGCGCCCTGCCCGTGATCACCTCACGCGTGGCACCGCTGGAACTTGGCAATGTGCGCGCGCCGCAGCAACTCGATGTCATGGCCGCACAGTGGTTTGGAAGTGACGCCGCGGTGCCGCGCTTCGATCTGATTTTCTGCGCCAACATGCTGCACATCGCGCCCTGGTCTACCTGCGCCGCGCTAATGCAAGGTAGCGCCCGGCACCTGTCGCCCACGGGTGTTCTCGTCACCTACGGGCCTTATCTGGAAGACGAGGTCGCCACCGCAGCCGGCAATCTGGACTTTGACCGCAGCCTGCGCGCGCAGGACCCGGCATGGGGCATCCGTCGGCGCGCGGATGTCGAGATCGAAGCAGTCCGAGCCGGATTGATGCTGGCGGCACGGCATGCGATGCCGGCCAACAACCTGTTGCTGGTCTGGCGCGCTGCGCCCAAGCCAGTCTGAATCAGTCGGGCGCGACGCTGGGCGGCGCCGTATCTTTGCGCGCAGTACGACCCAGAACGCCCTCAATCATGCGATCAAGTTTTTGCGCAGCGCCGGTAACGCTCAGGTACAGGGTTACCGCGTGCTCGGTCACTGCCAGAGGCGAATGCCCCTGCACGCGCGCTTCCATGACGCAGCGCTTGTCATTGCCGCCACTCTTGTGCCCATCCCCGTCGCCCAGGTGCGCTTCGACTCGCGTGATGTTCGCGCTGTGGTGGCGCAGCGCGTTCTTGATTTCACCGGTAGCCCATGTCACCAGGGCCTCGTGACCTTCAATATGATGGTCGGTATGGATTTGGATTTGCATGAGCCATTATCCTGGATTCGGCAGTTGGACACGCCCGAGTGAGCCGCAGGCGGCGTGGCTGGGTAGGCGCGACGACGCTGCGAGCTAATGCCTGCAAGGAGAAGCAACGCCCCCGGTGCGGTGCCTGTGGTTCAATCGGGCGCGTAGCGTTGTCACGCAACTGATGAAATGCAACAACGCTGAATAGGTCGGTGTTCACAGCCAATTACCGGGAAAGAAAAGCGGTCAACTGCCGACTCCAGGATTCGTGGCC
>JBAXOA010000348.1:0-1552 GCA_037133495.1 Mariniphaga sp.
GTATGAATCACTAAAAATCAATTCGGTTGCCCGCCCATTCAATGGCATAGTATAAGTGCTGCTGAATTTTTTCATTCTCGAAAGAGGTGTCACCATGCCCAAATCCTGTATAAAATGCACGTGCCCCTTCGAATTCGTGGTACCAGATAATTGGATGATCACCCATTCTCCATAGGTCGTCTTTGGGTAGTTTTTTAATTGAGGATTCGTCGAGTGTCGCCAATACAGTGACTTTGCCACGTGGATTTTCCTTAAACGAATACCATTCGTCTTCAATTGTAAAAGTTGTCATGCCAACAAATGGTTTCATGGCAGGATGATTTGTATTCTCAATCTTGACTGTAGCAAGCTGATATGGCGGATGTGTTTTGAAAAATGCGCCATTGAGTTCGCCATACCATTTCCAATCGTATTCGCAATCAGCGGCAGCATGAATACCTACAAAACCTTTTCCATTATGTATGAATTTGGTGAAAGCAACTTCCTGAGCTTCATCAAATACCTTCATTGTTGTATTTAGAAATACGCAGACGTCAAATCTCGCTAAAAATTCGTCAGTAAATAATGTGGCATCTTCTGTTGCTGTAACTAACCAGCCCTTTTGCTGACCCAATGTGGTAATTGCCTTAATTCCGGAGGGAATCGATGTGTGGCGAAAACCCATTGTTTTCGAAAAGACCAAAACATTCAGCTTTTTTTGCTCTGGAGCTTTTTGATTTGTTTGGGCAAATAAACCCAAAGAAATAGCAAAAACCAGAAACAGCATCAATAAATTTTTCATAACAGGATATTTAAAATGGTTTATAGGCCGAAAGTAACTAAAAATGCAGAGTCTTTCAATTTTACAATCAATTAAATATTTAGATGAAATTTATTCGGAACAAAATTCTGTCAGTACGCCTAATGTAGATTTTGGATGCAGAAAACCGATATTTAATCCCTCGGCACCCTTACGGGCTTTTTTGTCAATCAATTGAATACCTGCGTCATTTGCTTCCTGAAGAGCAATATCTACATCATCAACAGCGAAAGCGATGTGATGAATTCCCGGCCCTTTTTTCTCTAAAAATTTACCAATTGGCCCTTCCGGATCCGTAGATTCCAACAATTCAATTTTTGTCTGACCAACTTTAAAGAATGCTGTCTTCACTTTCTGGTCTGAAACCTCTTCAACGGCATAACATTTGGTTCCCAGGAGCGTTTCGTAATAAGGAATAGCTGTTTCAAGGCTTGCTACTGCAATGCCAATATGTTCAATATGAGATATATTCATTTCGGATTGAATTAATAAAAAATTATTGTTTATTTTGATAGCGGAACAAACCGGTAATGAGGCCCAAATCTTTCAAAAGCTGCTATATCAAGCATCTCACGATGATTTGGATGAGCAATTGAGATGAGCATTCTTGCTCTTTCCTGCAACGTCTTTCCGTAAAGATTGACTGCCCCAAATTCTGTAACTACCCAATGAATATTGGCCCGCGTCGACACAACTCCGGATCCTTCAATGAGAGTAGGACTGATCTTTGATAGTCCTTTATCGGTCACCGAC
>JBAXOA010000349.1:0-1550 GCA_037133495.1 Mariniphaga sp.
GTTCCAGGTCTTATTCTATTTCCGACTCAGGTTTAAACAACAGGAATATACTCTTCGAATCATCCTTCACCTGTTGAATTGAAATAGGCATCAATATCCAGAATAGCAGACCGATTAGTCCTCCCCAAAGAAAAAACGCTGTAAAATGCATAAGCGAAAACGAAATAGCTGTTTCACTGGCTAATCCGTAATAAGCAAATAAAAGTACCAGTGTTGCTTCGCGTGTGCCGAAACCAGCCACCGACAATGGAATTATGGTACTCAGGCTCATAATACTCATGATAAAGACAACATCGATGTAGGAAGGGGATAAGTGTAATGAAATCATTATTAACCATGAAAAACCAAAATACATCATATAGGCAATAACAGTAATAACCCACATCTGTGGAGCCCGCTTACCAAGAACTGCCAGGAAACTTTCATATATAAACCTGACTACAGGCCACCGGCTGACTTTTTTACTTTTCAGTATTATTGCCAGAAATTGAATAGCGACGAAATAGCTTACAATTACCACCACCAAAATGCCAAGTGCATAATATAAGCCGGGGTAATCGCCGAATGTTTTGAAATAAAAAAGCATTCCCGACAAGCCAAACCAACCCAACATGGTAAAATCAAAAATACGGTCGGAAACAATGGTTTTGAAAGCGCTGTAAAAACTAATAGTACTTTCTTCCCGAAGGTAATACAGCCGGGCAATTTCGCCAATTCGTCCCGGGGTAACAATCCCAACTGCGTCGGATGCCATGTAGGCAGCAAATCCTTTGTATGCTGAATAAGTAGCTCCTTCGTTGCGGATAAGTAAGCGCCAGCGATAGCTTTTTATCCCCAATACTAATACAACCCCAAATAGTGAAAGCAGAAAATAACCGGTACGGACTGAACGAAGAATATTGCCAAAACCATGAGCGTTAAACTGCACTTTCCATAAAAGGAAAAAGAGTATCGCCAGTGTTACTGCAATTTTAATTACGCTATTAAGCTTTAATTTCATTGTCACCGGGGAATATGAACCAGACAGTTATTCGATATTATCAGGTTTTCGTTTGAAACAAATACAAAATATTACCTCATCAAAGCTACGAAAAATTTTCGGGGCAGCCACCACGATCGCGTTAGGTCTGACATTTACCTGAGCGTGACAAGTTTACAAAAAAGCCCCCAAAAACGGAGGCTCTTTCTGAAATCAGGTTGCGACTATTTTATTTCCCACGTATCGCCGCTGTTAAGCAGGTCATCCACGCAGTTTATTTTACTATTGTGTTTTGCTTTTGCGATCTGGTCTTCAACCAAATCGTCGTAGGTAGGATACATGGCCGAACGGATAACACCCAAAGCTACTGGGAAATGAGGCGGGTACATTTTTGCAATCATTAAATGCACGCCCGGATCCTGCTGATACTGATCGTGAACGAGAAGATCATCTTCGGTAATGCCGTTTTCGCCGAGTGTCACAACTTCAAGTTGGGAACCATTCAGGCGAATACCTTTGTCCTTATTTTTACCAAAAATCAGTGGCTCGCCGTTTTTGAGATGTATCTGTG
>JBAXOA010000350.1:0-1525 GCA_037133495.1 Mariniphaga sp.
CGCCATCCGTAAAACTTTCGTTAAACTGGGCGTCACTGAATTTTTGGATAAATAAAATGCTTAAAAAGAGCAGAATTTTACGCATAATACATCAGATTAACCTTCGACGACGTTAAAAGTAGTATTTGTGCACTCCTGAAATAATATTTTGGTAAAGATATGGAATAGGTGGTATGAAGCCTACAGCATCTGCATGATATTTTGTCAGAATCAAAATCATTTCAGTTAAATACGCACTAAACAACAGATACATATGAAAATTGCAATCATTGGAGCCACAGGGCTTGTAGGCAGTGTTATGCTTAAAGTTCTTGAAGAAGCACGTTATATTCCTTTCGATAAAATTTCTGAAATCATACCGGTTGCATCTGATAAATCCGTTGGCAAAGATTTGTTTTTCAACAATATGCCACGCAAAATCATCAGTATCACCGATGCCATTGCCCGAAAACCCGAAATTGCGATCTTCTCGGCCGGTGCCTCCGTTTCGAGAGAGTATGCTCCACTTTTTGCCGCTGCCGGAACCTTTGTGATTGACAACAGTTCGGCCTGGCGCATGGACGATGATATTCCACTGGTTGTGCCCGAAATTAATGCCTCCCTTCTCAACAGCAATACCCGCATTATAGCAAATCCTAACTGCAGCACCATACAACTTGTGCTGGCCTTATCGCAGCTGCATCAGCACTTAAAAATCAAACGGCTTGTGGTATCCACTTATCAGTCTGTTTCCGGAACCGGGCAGAAAGCGGTTGAACAAATGATGAATGAACGGGCCGGAACACGCACCAATATGGTGTATCCGCATCCCATCGACATGAACCTGTTTCCCCATGGCGGCACTTTCGAAAGCAATGGATATACTACCGAGGAAACAAAACTGCTGAACGAAACACGTAAAATATTGGGCGATAATACAATCAGGGTTACATCCACTGTAGTGCGGGTGCCTGTTACAGGCGGGCATTCGGAATCGGTGAACATAGAATTTGAAAAAGAATTCGAAATGACCTGGATTAATAAATTGCTGGCTTCTACCAAAGGCGTTGTGGTTCAGGATGATCCTGAAAAATCGATTTATCCCATGCCTAAATATGCCGAAGGACGCGATGAGGTTTTTGTAGGCCGTATCCGCCGCGACGAATCACAAGCCAACAGCATCAATCTGTGGATCGTAGCCGATAATCTCCGCAAAGGAGCTGCCACCAATGCCGTGCAGATTGCTGCTTACCTGATTTATAATGAGTTGGTTTAATAATTACTCCTCAGTTCAATAATCTGTTTCAAACCTTCAGTAACAGCCCTGTGTTAATCATAGGATAAATAGTAGTTGTGATTGCTTCCATGTGAGGTGATCAGATTAAAGCACTTTGTACTTTAAAGTTTGAGCTTTCTGAGAAACGTAAACCACACAGGCTACAAAGGCCACAGCCTCTTTCTATCATCCTTTTTCCAAATCTCCTTTTCACAACTTACCCTCTTTATTCTTTCGCTTACCTGCTTCTGATACATCTGTAAACTCACT
>JBAXOA010000351.1:0-1510 GCA_037133495.1 Mariniphaga sp.
TGGGCCGCGATCGTTTTGGACTTTGCCGAAGTTCCTGCGCACCTCTTTACTTCGATGTTTACATCAGCACGCACGGCTGGCTGGTCTGCACACATCTTGGAACAAAAGCGCACTGGCCGTTTGATTCGCCCTTCGGCTCGCTACGTAGGCCACGGCCCACGTCCAGCAAGCGAAGTTTCCGGTTGGACGCCCTCTAACTAATTTCAGAGCAAAATATCTTCCGGCCCAAAAAGTCCGAATTTCCATTAAAAATCGGGGCTTTTTGGGCCTTTTTGTATAACGATCTGGTAACGCCTTGATTCTATGAGGGGTTCCTCGCGTCTCAGGCTTGCCTACGCCTAATTAGTAAAGTGTAATTAGCCCCGTTGCCTCCCTCGGGCAGCACAAATCCAGGAGGAAAATTAATGATGAAGAAGCGCTTCGGCTCAGTCAGCGTTATCGCTGCTGTGGCTCTTGCAGCCTCTGCACTTTTAGTTCCAAGTGCACACGCCGCAACAAAGAAGACAATCCTTGTTTGGGCCGACGAAACACGCGGACCACAACTTGCGAAGTTGATTGATGGCAACACCACAATCGCCCCCGGTTATGTTATTCAAGTTAAGTATTTTTCTGCTTTGAGTGCACTTCAAGCTGCTTGGGATAAGGCATCTGCAGCTGGTGGACCAGATGTTATTACCGGTCCGGCATCGTTTGCATCCCAAGGTGGCAAGTCCGGAAAGCTCGTACCGCTACCTTACGGCGGAATCTTGAAGTCTCAGATTCCAGTTGCCGGAATTGCAGCAGTGTCGTTCCAACGCAAGATCTACGGTGTCCCGCTTGATGTTGATACCACTGCTTTCATCTGGAACAAGGCGCTCTTCGGTGCAACTGCTCCAACCACATTCAAGGCAATGGTTGATTACTACAACGCCAACAAGGTAGCCAAAGGTTTCACCGGCGGCTTCTGTGCATTTGAAGGCACATGGGGATCACAGCCTGTTCTTACCGCTCTTGGCGGCGGAGCATGGGCTTCAAAGGGTTCCAATGCTGACTACAGCAAAGTTATGTTGAACTCTGCTGCTTTGAAGACCAACATCAAGTCCCTTCTCTTGGGTGCAGATGGCAAGAGCAACGGCTTCTTCCAATGGGATGGCTGTGGCGATGCATTCAAGGCTGGCAAGATTCCTTTCGGTAACACCGGAGCATGGAACTTTGACGGAATCACCAAGGCCGGAGTCGGCTTCGGTATCGGTGCAACCCCAGGACTTGTTGCCGGAACAAAGGGCGCACAGTGGGTTAACTACTCGGGCGCTTATGTAACTTCCTTCGCTGCTTCACACGGCGTCGATCTTGGTGCCAAGAAGCTCGTTATGGGTTGGTTCGCTAGCCCAGAAGGTCAGACCGCAATGAGCAAGCTCTCTGGTCGTCCAGCTGCTAACAAAATTGCTGCTGCTGCAATCACCGATGCTTCAACTCTTGGTGTTGCAACCGCTGCATTGACTGGTACCCCACAGGTATCACCAGCTCTTGA
>JBAXOA010000352.1:0-1504 GCA_037133495.1 Mariniphaga sp.
TTTAGCTCCTTTTGATGTAATTGGCTCACTGGCGCATATAAAAATGCTTGAGTCAGTAGGATTACTGACAACTGCAGAGCTGCAATCACTCTCCTCCGAATTACGGACGATCTATCATGAGATCACGGCGGGCAATTTCGCCATTGAAGCCGGCAGTGAAGACATTCATTCGCAGGTTGAGCTGATGCTTACCCGGAAATTAGGTGACGTCGGAAAAAAAATCCACAGCGGACGCTCACGGAACGATCAGGTGCTGCTCGATTTAAAATTATTCACAAGGAGCGAAATAAAATCTGTTGTCGGTCAGACTGTTGAACTTTTTGAGATACTGATTGCTCAGAGCGAAAAATACCGGGAAGTATTAATGCCCGGCTATACCCATTTGCAGGTTGCAATGCCCTCCTCATTTGGTCTTTGGTTTGGCGCCTATGCCGAAAGTCTTACCGATGATCTGCTTTTATTACAGGGCGCTTACCGTCTGGCCGACCAGAATCCATTGGGATCTGCAGCAGGCTACGGCTCCTCGTTCCCTCTCAACCGGCAAATGACAACCGATCTGTTAGGTTTCGAATCCATGAATTACAATGTGATTTACGCTCAGATGGGCCGTGGGAAAGTTGAAAAAAGCGTGGCTTTTGGTCTTGCCTCGGTAGCCGCCACCCTGTCGCGCCTGGCTTACGACGTTTGTCTTTTCATGAGTCAGAATTTCAATTTTGTATCCCTTCCCGATGAACTCACGACCGGATCGAGCATCATGCCTCACAAGAAAAATCCGGATGTTTTTGAACTGCTCAGATCACACTGCAACCGTATCCAATCGCTTCCCAACCAGATACTGGTAATGACGAACAACCTGCCAAGCGGGTATTTTCGTGATTTGCAATTAATTAAGGAAGTATTCATCCCCGCATTCTCCGAATTGAAAAGTTGCCTGTCAATCGCTTGTTTCGCCATCAGCAATATCCGTGTAAACGAGAAAATAATGGACGACAACCGGTACGAAAATATTTATAGCGTTGAAGAGGTGAACAGAAAGGTGCTGCTGGGTGTTCCTTTCAGGGATGCTTATCGTCAGGTGGGGGAATCAATCAATAATGGAGATTTTAATCCTGATAAAACCATCCTGCATACCCACGAAGGAAGTATCGGAAATCTTTGCCTTGATCAGATCCAGAAGAAAATGGAAACCGTTGCAAACAGTTTCAACTTCGAAAAGGCGGCAAAAGCATTCCGTGAATTGCTGGACAACGATAATAATCAGTAATAAATTGATTATTTATCAGCTTATTTTATCTAAATACAAGCCTTAAATTGGTTATTTTATTTTCATTTTATCTAAAATAATCCGGATTTAGTTACTTAATGACATTTAATAATTATTTAATGTCCAATGCTATAGCGCTGATTTTAAATACTTTTAATCATTAAATAACCGGTATTCCGGAGGTAAAATAAAATAAATGTGATTTCAGTAAAATTCACATACTGTATTTTGACACAAATT